>CANNEW010000043.1 GCA_947503685.1 Comamonadaceae bacterium
TTTATGAATGTAGCTAACAGTTATTAGATTAAAGTATTGCCTCGCCCGTCGAGTTTTTGAACCGTCGAGTTTTTGAACTTGACAAAGAATACAATTGTCCATACACTAAAGCTCATGATTATCGACTGGGACCCAGCCAAAGCGGCTGCCAACTTGCAAGCACATGGAGTGGCGTTTGGTGAGGCGGCTACTGTGCTCTCTGACGACTACGCATTGACCCGTGACGATCCAGATGCGCAGGGCGAGCAACGGTTAGTCTCGCTCGGAATGAGCGCAACGGGCGCGTTATTGGTCGTGGTTTACACCCATCGCGACCCAGACATCTACCGGCTTATCTCTTCGTGGAAGGCCAATAAACCGCAAAGGACTATGTATGAAAAAAATCGTCGCTGAACCGTACCGAGACATTGATTTCACGGACGCCAAGCGCGGTTCAGTGATCCCGCTTGAGCCGGGCAAGACCAAAATCTCGATCCGCTTGGACAATAAGGTGATTGATGACTTCCGGGGGCAAGTCGAGCGCGCTGGGGCGGGAAACTATCAGACGCTGATTAACGATGCACTGGTGGCCTTCATTCAACAACGCTCGATGATCGAGGCAGTGCGGCAGGTGGTACGAGAGGAACTGGCCGCACCGAAACCTAAACACCGCTCGACTCGCAGGAAAGAGGTGGCTCCGGAAACGGCTGGCCTGGTAAAACCGGGTTTTCTTTTCCCGACCTAATATGCGTATGGCTTCCTAAATACGCAGCGTGCCGATGGCGTCAACGTCGGCGGTGTATTCCGGGCTCTCAAAGCTGACGGCCATATGGCTTTGGGCGCCGAGGTCTTGCTAAATGTGGTCTACGCGCTGGGTATTAACAAACTAGCGCGCCGCTTGATACCGTGGACGGTATAGCCTTTTTCTAGCAAAAATTCAGCGAGGTAAGAACCGTGTTGGCCTGTTACGCCGGTTATTAGGGCGGTTTTCATTCTTTATTACCCTCCTTTGGGTTAGTCGCGTTGTGCTCCGTACTGTGGTATCCGCCAGTTTTTGGGGCACCTTTGAATTCTATTTTCCCTTCGTCTTTGAGTTGTTTGAGCCAACGTTCAATGGTTCGCAGGGAGGTATTTAACGCATCAACAATTTCGATCGAACGCTGCCCAGGGTGCAACTGGATATAAGAAAGTAGGCCATTTACACCGCCATTTACACCGCCATTTACACCGCCATTTACACCGCCATTTACACCGCCATCCGTCTTGTTGGCAGTTGCCCCATCAATTGTTTTGAACACTGTCACCGCCATGCCACCTTGGGTGGCTTCAAATTCTGGCTCAGGCAAACCATAGGCGACAAAGCTGTCAATCACCCGGCGCACGCCACTGCCGTATTTTTCAATCAATTCAAGTTCTTTGAAAATAGTGGCTACTTGTTTATTGCGCAGGTGCGATTTGTAGTGGCCGGTTTTGATCTTTTCAACAGTCAGGTCATCCAGCAGCACACCGGGGTTAAAAAATTCGATTCGGTCGTCAAAAACCTTGATGGTGGAGTCGTTGGCGCTGCGGTAGTCGCGGTGCACGATCATGTTGATGACAATTTCGCGCAGGGCATCCATCGGGTAGTCCCAACGCTCTTCACGCCGTGGGTTGCCGGTGATGATGTAGGCCTTGTTGGTGTGCTTGACCATGAAATCCATGATGCGCTGCACTTGCTCAATCAGGGTGTCGCGGCTGGTAATGCTGTCTTTGATGATGGTGGGGGTGGCGAACCGGCCGGCTTCAATAGTGCTTAAAAATACATCGTTTTTGGAGAACAGCAGGTGGCAGGCAAAGGTGGGGCGGCCTTGTTTGATGAGTTCAAACTTTTCAAGAACGTTATTGATGGAAGCTTCAACTTCGATGGCTGCGGCAAAGGCTTGCACCTTGGGCTCTGAAATGCTAGCCAGAGTATGTTCGGGGTCGGGGTGGTAGTCCCAGCTGGAGTTTATAAGCTTGATATGCGCGTCGGATATTTCTGTGGCAGACATCTGGTGGTTGGCATTGCCCACGCGCTTGAAGTAGCGCCCTTTGCAAGCCACAGGCTTGATGGGGTATTCGTCAATGCTGAGGATGGCTACTGTTTTGTTTTGAATCTGTACCAGCTCAATGTCCGGGATGATGCGGGGGCTGGTTATTTGTTTGCATTGGTTGATCCAGCCTTGAACCGTTTCGGCCTGCACGGTCACGCCAACAATTGCCCCTGCGTCACTGACGCCCATCAGCACGGCACCGCCTTGGGTATTGGCAAACGCGGTGAGTGTTTCGATCACTTCTTTTTGAAAGCTGCTTTTGAATTCAACAAGCGCACTTTCGCCTTGCCTGATAGCTTCCAGCAGCGAGGCTGCTGGAAGTTTGGCGGGTAGACCGTGCAGATTCAAAAAACTCATGGTGTGATTTCTAGCACCCAGCCGAGTTTTTCTTTGGCTTTGATGCCGTGCACGGTTTAGCCTTTTTCCAGCAGGAATTCAGCCAGGTAGGAGCCGTCTTGACCGGTTAAGCCGGTGATGAGGGCTACTTTGGGGGTATTGGTCATAAGGTAAAGGTCAATGCGTTTGCCAAGGGTTGGTGACTTGCATGCCCGCTATGCCCTGGAAGTCTTTGGTATTGCGGGTGACCAGCGTTAGCTGATTAGCTAAGGCGATGGCGGCAATTTGGGCGTCTTCTGTGCTGATGGGCATGCCTGCAAGCTTGCGCTGAGCGCGAACCAATGCGCATTGCTCTGCCGCCGCACCGCCAAACACCAGACAACGCCCACTGAAATCGTGCCCAAAAAGTTGGTCCGCGCTGCTCGCAAGTGCATCACGGCGCTTACCTTTCGGCAAAAAGGCTATGCCCGTCAGTACCTCGGCTTGTGTGACGGTACTGGTGTGCAGCAAACTTTCAGCCTGCGCATCGAGCCACCTCATGACCTCTGTAGCCGGGTTTTCACGCATAAGCTCTGACAAGACGTTGGTGTCCAAGAGAAATCCCATGGTCATTCCGCATCAAAGCTTGGCGCGGGGCGCACTTCTTGTCGTTCTGGCACAGCAAGCGCTTCACCACCCAGGCCTTTAAAGCGCTGGTTGATACGCTGAGCAAAACTTAAACCGGGGGTAAGCCCTGAATCTGCGCAAAGGGTGGTTTGCAGAATATTCCTAACCTCTTGCTCCATCGACAACCCATGCCGCGCAGCGCGCAGGCGGAGGCTGGCTTTGAGGCTGTCGTCAAGGTTTCGAATGGTGATGCTGCTCACGATGACACCCTATGAAATGATTTCAATGATTGCATTGTAATCAATCTATGGTTTTCGCGAAATTACGCATCTCTACTTATCTGCTTGCCCAGTCCGTTGTGAAGCATATTGCTGAAGGTGGCCTAACGCTTGCTCTAAAAGTGGCACGCTTTCAACCAATCGCCTCAAATTAGCGATCAGCAGTTCGGGTTGCCCAGGGTACTCATGCGCGCTTTGATTGCGCAATTCCCGCAGTTTTTGCCATTGCTCCGCGGCGGGGATCATGCCCAGCTTTTCCGCGCGGTTGAGCTTATCGATAAACGCTTCAGTTTCCCGCCATTCTTGTGCCAATTGCAAAAGCGCGGGTAATAACCGCGTGCCCATGGCGTCTTGCAGACGTCCAAATCGGAATACCAGTTGATCACAAACGCGTACCTGTGGCTCGCTCAGCTTCGAAATCTTTAGCCTCCAGCCACGCTTGATGAAGCCGCTGCTGATGCAATCGGCACTCATCAAGCGCAGGCTGAAGTTTGTACAAGATGATTTCGTTATTCTGCATAACTCAATCTAAAGTGGCAACGCACTATGCGCCCCCATACGCTGAATGGGCAAGGGCTCCTGCCCTGCTGCTGGACCAAAGACGATGTCGATGCGCTGCTCACCCAAGGCTTGCTTCAACTTGACCAATAGGTCGAGCTTCGCATCTAACTGCGCATCCATACTGAGATTTGTGCCAGTGATTTATAGATCGATATCCCCACCCCGGCGCGCGTCATCGACCCGCGAACCAAACAGGCTCACCTGTGCGCCTTCACCTAGCACGGCATAGGCTGCGGTTTTGATGGCATGGATTTGGGTAGCGGTCAATCGCATAGGGCTTGAATGTTCAGAGCATTGCGGCACATCATTTGGGCGCAGGCATTTCAGCCATTAAAAAATCTATCTGCAACTGGTATTGCTGCTTCACAATGATTTCCTCGACCACCGCCATGCTGACGTTTAAGTATTCGTGAACGATGCGGTTGCGCATGCCTATGGCAGCTGTCCAGTCCCGTAGCTGATCCGCGTTGATGTACCCCAAAGTATGCAACTTAGAGAATGCGTCGTAAGCTGAAACCGGCACGGTCTGCACCTGGGACTTCAAAATAACTTTGGCTTTACCGATAGAGTTTTCTGTCAATACTTGGATCGCATGCAATGCGCCGGATTGCTCCAATTTGCTTAGGGTGTGCTGGGCTTGCAAAAGCTGGCGAACTTCAGCCAGCACACCGCCAAGCTCCGAGGCCAAGCGTCGGGTTTCCTCAGCGTAAATGTCAAGCCGCATGCTGTGCCCGCCAATAGTGGTCTTCCAGCTCGAACCAAGTCGCGCTTAAAAAGCGAATCCACGCTAAGTCGTCTTGAACGACAAGCTCTTTCCCTTGTTCGGCGACCAAGGCCCGCATTGCGAGGCCTGCGCCGGATACATCAATCAAGTCGATTTTGTCTTCCTTCACCCCTAGCGCAAGTCGCAATTGCTGACGAAGTAACTCGGTGCGGCGAAGCTGCTCTGTCAGCGACAGTGTGCGTACCCACTTAATGGCGATATCCCAATCGCTATGGGCATGTTCGCTTCCTTCGGCACGGCTGCCAACCAACACGGCAAAGGCCAGGCCGTCAGTTTGAGAAAGCGTCTGCTCTACGCGTGTTCTTTCGGCGAATGTGGCGTCAATCATGGCTGGCCTACGAAATTTTGGTATGCCAACAGCAAGCCGTCTTCCAAGCGGACCTTGGCTTGCCAACCCAAAGCATTCAGCCGGCTGCTGTCCATCCATTTACGCGGCGCACCATCTGGCTTACTGCTGTCAAACTCAATAGTGCCTTGGTAGCCCACGGTTTGCCCAACCGCCCGCGCTAACTCGGCGATAGTGACATCGCTTCCAAAACCCACATTGATATGGCTGAGCATGGGCTGGGTGTGTTGCTGATAGGTAGCCTGCGGCAGGTTCATAACAAACACACTGGCGGCGGCCATATCGTCCACATACAAAAACTCGCGCTTGGGCGTACCGCTGCCCCATATGCTGACGCTGGGCGCGCCCGAGACTTTGGCCTCGTGAAATCGCCGTATCAGGGAGGGTATGACGTGGCTGTTTTCCGGGTGGTAGTTGTCGCCGGGGCCATACAAATTCGTCGGCATGACGCTGCGGTAGTCCACGCCATGGCTGGCGCCGTATTGCCGGTTGTAGCTTTCGCAGAGTTTGATGCCGGCGATTTTTGCAATCGCATAGGGTTCGTTGGTCGGTTCAAGGTGGCCTGAAATAAGTGCATCTTCAGCCATGGGTTGGGACGCAAGTCTTGGGTAGATGCAGCTTGAGCCCAAAAAGAGCAACTTCTTAACGCCGTTGCGAAATGCCGCATCGATAACGTTGGTCTGCACCATCAAATTATCAAAAATGAATTCGGCAGGGTAGGTGTTGTTGGCATGGATACCGCCCACTTTGGCCGCTGCCACATACACCTGGTCAGGTTTTTCTTGGGCGAAAAACGCCTGTACTGCGGCCTGGTTTGTCAACTCCAACTCGGCATGCGTTCGAAAAACAAAATTTCGGTGCCCCTGCTGTTGCAAAGCCCGCACAATAGCGCCGCCCACCATGCCGCGATGCCCGGCGACATAAATCTTAGCCATGGCTGGTATCGCGCCCATAAGTGTCTTCAAACCGCACGATGTCGTCTTCGCCCAAATAGCTGCCGGACTGGACTTCGATAATTTCTAGATCCGTCTTGCCAGGGTTTTCTAGACGGTGGGTAACACCCAGGGGAATGTAGGTACTTTGGTTTTCTGTCAGCAAGACCTGCTCGTCGCCACGCGTCACCAAGGCCGTGCCTTTGACCACAATCCAATGCTCGGCTCGGTGGTGGTGCATTTGCAAACTCAGCTTGGCACCCGGGCGTACGCTGATGCGCTTGACCTGGTGGCGCTCGCCGACATCTACGCTGTCATACGTGCCCCAGGGGCGGGCTACTTTGCGGTGCTGCACCGATTGGGCGACTTTGTCCGCATCCAAGCGCGCAACCACTTGTTTGACCTGTTCGACCTGACTGCTGTGGGCTACTAGCACGGCGTCGGGCGTGTCCACTATCAATAAATCATGCGTGCCCAAGGCGACTACCGGGCGGTGCGGCGCATGCACAAAGGTGTTGTGTGCGCCCATGGCCAGGCCCTGGCCGTGGATGCGGTTGCCCTGCGCGTCCGGCGCGCTGAGCTCGGCCACTGCATTCCAACTGCCGACATCGCTCCAGGCGCTGGTAAAGGGCACAACCGCGACGTTGTGGTGGTGCTCCATGACGGCGTAGTCAATGCTTTCGGAGCGGCATGCGGCAAAGGCGTCTGTTTGCGGGCGTAGGAATTGACCGTCTCGGGTGGAAGCAGCCATGGCTTGGCGGCAGGCGTCCAATATGTCGGGGGCGTGTTGCTCCAAGGCGGCCAGCAAAGTTGCCGCGCTGCACAGAAATATGCCGCCGTTCCACAACGCGCGCCCAGTCAGCAGCAAGGCCTGCGCCTTGTCCAGCGCGGGTTTTTCGGAGAAGCCTTCGACCGCATAGCTGCCGTCGGGCCGGAGTTCGCCTTGGCGGATATAGCCGTAAGCAGTACTGGGGAAACTCGGGCTGATGCCAAAGGTGACGATGGCGCCAGATTGAGCGGCCGGGAGGGCTTTTTCTACGACCTGGGCAAAACCCTTGGCATCCGGAATATGGTGGTCCGAGGGGCAAAACAGCAGCAAGGCATCGGGCGCAGCGGCAAGCGCCGCTATCGCCATAGCCGCTGCAGTATTGCGCGCCACCGGCTCTAGTAAGACGGTGCCCTGCACGCCCGCAGCCTGCATCGCCTGGGCCACCAAAAACCGGTGTTCTTCCGAAGCGACGCAAATAGCGTCTTTGCTGAGCAGTGCCACCCGCTCCAAGGTCAGTTGCAGCAGGCTTTTGCCCTCGATCAGCGGCACAAATTGCTTGGGAAAGCTCTTGCGGCTAAGAGGCCAAAGCCGCGTTCCCGAGCCGCCGCACAGGATGACCGGAGTGATATGCACTACAGGGAGGTTTTGCTTGTCGTTCAAGGCGATCAAAAAGTTGGTGTGGAGCGGTTGAGACAGAAAAACACGGCGCCAAAATATGCGACCCCCACGCTACCGCGGTGCTGAGTAAGGCTCAGCGGGCGTTTTCGGACGCAAAATTAAAGGCCGGCGCCTGTTTTCTTAAGGCAAATTTGAGTCGAGCGCGAGTCTAACATTGCAAATGAGAGGCCATTGCGCATGTCATTCCGGTTTAATCGGGTCAATAACTGGGTCTGGAGAGGCTAAATAAAAAGGCGGGAAGATCGGTCCTGACTAGCCACAGCTAGCTAGTGCGAAATCGCTCGCCGTTTCCCAGGGAAACCAGCAAATTCAAGCCCCAATTTTATTGATTTGCGGACGGCGGTTCAACTCCGTTAATCACCTCTGTTTTTTACTGAGACTCTATTACCCGTTCCGAGCCTTGTGATTCACTTCATCTTGTATGGACAGGCACTTCTCCATAATTTCAGCAAACGATGGCTGATGAAGCGCGAGCAAGCCGTCCTCCGACATCGCGGTGTAATCGCTTTCTAATGCAGCCAATGCTGCACCTGCGGGCACCAACTGGAGCCTGCCGGTCACAGCTTTAAGGTAGTTGACCTTGGATCCATTTGCATCTTTTTCAGCGAAGAAAACCGACTTGTGTTCGGCCACCGCTCTGGCCAAATGGCGATCACCGGCGGCAAGCGCTACGTGACCGGTTTTTGCCATAGCGGCCAAGTCATACCAATGACGGGAATATCGCTCACCGCGCAAGCGACCCTGCAAACTGTAGACGTGTGCAGCCGTTGCCTTTTCCCAGAAGGTGCGCTCAACAGCCATTACCAGGGGCGCTGCAACTGGAAATTCGACGCCCTCAATCACTGCGGCGATGTCGCAATCAACCATATGCCTGCTGTTGGGCTCACCAGTTGCGCGGGCACCGAACTCCAACTGTATCGACGCTGCAGCATAGCCCGTTCCCGTTTTCACCGCGCTGTAGTCAATGATCAGTTTCTCGCTGTCCTTTCCATCAACTCGGAACTCAGCTAGCGCTCTGCTACTGACCAATGAATCTTCAAGAACCGGCTTGACGGAGCCTGCGATCCATTCAGGCAATCGTGCCCGAACCGCACTTGTGATTTTCTTTTCCTGACTAGCCGAAACTGGAATTGGATTGCCGCCCTGCAACAGGTCTGGTACCAGCTCCCGGATGTCGTAGGTCAGATCAATGTCTTCAGAAAACCGATCAATGATTTTGTAGACCTTAGAGAGTGAAGTCCCGCCTTTAAATGTCAATTTATCGGCCAACGGTGAAGCGTAGATTGCCGACAAGGCCCAGACGACCCAGATATCTTTTTCCAACAAATGGGCTGGACGACCAGTGCGCCCGGCCGCCACATTAAGAGCTTCGGCCTGATCTGCGCGACTGAGTGCGAACCACGACTCAGACAAAAACCACCTCACTGACGGCACGTGCCATCCAACTTGGCATCGCAGCACGAGCGGCGCGCATGGCCTCCCATTCGGCCGTGGGCAACTTGGAATGCAAGATTTTGAGTGCCGAAGGGGCCTGCTCTGCCCCCAACCAAGCCAAAGCTCGTATGGCCATACCCGCTGGACGTTTGCCCATCAGCAACTGCCAAGGCTTGCCATGCTTGAACTCGACGTCCTGATTACCAAGGCGCAGCTTGCGAGAAGGGCCGGAGGTCAGAAAAACCTCCCGCACCGGCACCTGCGTCGTCAATCCCAGGGCATTCGCTTCCGCGGCGCCGCTTGGCACCACCAACTCACCACTGGCCGCTTCAATCGCCTCCACTACAGTTTGCGTGGACGGGGGACGCGCGCCGAACCGACCATGCACCGGCAAGGCGTAGACGCCACGGCCTATGCGCAAAATCTTTTCCTCACGCGTCAGGCGTGTCAGCGCCTGATCGACAGCGGCTCGCGAAGCCAGATGCAAAAACTCCTTAGGCGAAAGTAGGCCGCCCTCAGGCAAGGCCTGAGCAGCAGCAAGGATGGATTGGACAAGTTGGCTCATGTGCAGGCTCTGTTTGTCAGAATTATAAGTTAGTTTCTGACATTTTGCAAATTGATGCCTAATATGCGCGTAAACCGAAGTTCATCAAGATCCGCGGCCAAGCCGTTCGATCTCCCATGGATGATGTGCTCGTTTACGAGACCCAATAGAAGTAGGCCTATGCATCAAAACCACACTTTAGAGGGGTCTCGGTTGGCGACAATCGGGCATGTTAATAGCATCGCATTGACGCAGACAAGGCGTTTCCATTACCGTGGCTAACAACCTCGCTTGCGATTCGGAGAACACCATGCACCACTGCCTTGAACTGACACCGGACGGGCGCCTTTTGGCCCGTCAACAGACCGAAACCCCCGAAGGACTTCGCGAGAAGGTCACCGATTTCACCGCTCAAGCCCACCACCGGCTGGACGACACGGTGATCATTCAAACAGGCACACGCTTGTCCGCCATCTTCGAATTACTCATGGCCAATGAGGCCTTGAAAGAAATCTACACGCGCAACTGGGTGCATGACTATGTAGCTCGCTACGAGGCCATCCGCTCGGGTGAAACGGTGCCGGCCGAACGCGAGCACGAAGACCCGCAGGAGCCTGCAATGCAAGCCTTGGTGCTGTCGCAGCATCAAGAGGTTCGGTTGCCGCAAGGGCTACTCGCGCAGATAGCCGCTGCCAGCGCAGCCCCATCAGAGTCTCGGCGTGGGTTGCTGAATTTACTTCCAGGGGGTGGTGCCAGCAAGGGCGACAGCGTGGCATACCTCCAGACCGTGAAAGAGTCGTCGAGCTATTGGCATCTGAGCGGCCGGTCCGTACCGTTCACGCATGACACCGAGCTTTGGGGTGTGACGTACAAAGCGGGAAGTCACATCGACTACTCAGTCAGTTTCAGCTTTGACCGCTGCATCGACCTGCCGCTGAGCATCGGCGCTGGCGTGTTGACACTGGACCTCGTCGGTAAGCGCCGAAAGGACCGGTTGACGGTGCAACTGCCGGTGGGCACAGATCACGAACCACCACTCATCACCCTGCATGAACTGATCGGAGCCATCACCCATGACTTTTCGTTCCACGGTGGGCCGCAGGAAACACAAGCTATTGGAGATGACGTTCGTCAAACCGTCAAAGAATTGGACAGTGATCGTCACGCTGAAAATTTGAGTTATGGCCTACCCCACATGTTTTGTCCAGACGATGCGTTTCATCTTCGCGAAGCGCATGCCCAAGAACTGCAAGACCGGGCACGGTACTGGGACCGCGCGCTGGCCATTGAGCACACCGGCTGGACAGAAGCGGAACTCAAGTCACGGCGCAACCAGGGGCGTCTACTGGAACTCAGCGCCCCAGCAACCATGACCACCCCGCACCGCAAAGCCTATCCAGCTGAGCAATTCATGCCGGGGTTTGATGCCGAAATGTTCCGATTATTGAACTGGCTGGCCAGTCGTTCGTGTTCAGAGTGGGCCACTCATCATTTCCTCTCGGGCTGGACAACCCAAAATAAGCAAGGTGAGGTGATCAACGGCTGGTCAGTGCTGGGATTGCCTGATGCACCCGTAGATCATGAGCCATTGACCGACCCGATTTTCACAGGCGTTGGCAACCGCCCTGCGCTGATGCGGCCGGTGTACGCGCCAAAAACGCCAAAGCATGCGCTGGTCGACTCCTTTGAAGCCTTTGCGGCGCAACGCCGCCGGGACTATGAACAACGCGACGAACTCGAGGACGACGAGTGATCGCGAAAGACACTGGCACATCAACGATGTGTATGAGTGAGGTTGACGAATTCAAAGGGGCCTGTCGCGTTCTGGGAATACTTGCGCCAGAGCGGCTCAAGGCGTTGCGGCATGTGGCCACCATTGAAAGCATTGGCTCATCGAGCCCGCGTCCACAGACCTGCTGAACCCGCCGGAAGCCGCGCAAACACGCGGTAGTAGGCAAAAAAAGCCAACTGGCGAACCAGTTGGTTTTTCCTTTATTGGTGGAGCTGGCGGGATTTGAACCCGCGTCCGCAAGCCTTCTTCGAGCAGATCTACATGTTTAGTGTTCTGATTTGGGTCTCGCCCTGATGCACGCGCAGACACACGCTTACACCGTCGCCAGTACCCTATTGTCTCGCTCCTGACCAAGGTACCCGGTCTGGCGCCAGCCGATGTGAATGACCTTACAGCCTGGACGATGCGGCTTTCACCGCATCACCCTTGCCCAGCCCATCGGCCTGCTGTTGTAAGGCTCACTGGTGTTTAAGCAGCGAGTGCGAAACGTTCGTCGTTTGCAGTTAGTTTGTTTGAATCTGTTTTACGAGCGCATTCAGCTCGACATGCACCACAGCGATTCCGTACCCACGTCGAAACCAGTGCAGCCCCAAGCCGCCTATTCTAGGCGCTTGGCAGATGCTCCGCCAGGGCCCAGGGAGATTCAATGCCCAGGTCCGCGCCCCACTCGACCACTTTCGCCTGCGGGCCCAGGTAACCGTAATGGGCCGCCACCGTCCCCATGCCGGCGGCCTTGCCAGCCAGGATATCGCGCAGGTCGTCTCCCACATAAAGGCATTGCGCTGGCGCAAGGCCGATTTGCCGGGCCGCTTCCAGCAGTGGCGCGGGGTGCGGTTTGGTGTGGGGTGTGGTGTCACCACAGACAACGGTTGCCGCGCTGCCAAACACCGGCATGCTGGCCAGCAAGGGCAAGGCATAGCGTTCAGATTTATTGGTTACCACGCCCCAGGTGAGACCTAAGGCCGCCAAATGCCGCACCAACGCCTCAACGCCATCGAAAAGCGCTGTTCTGGCTGTCAGGCATTGCGTGTAATTAACAAAAAATTCCTCGCGCAGAGGCTCAAACTCTGCCTGTTCGGGCCCGATACCAAAGGCCACCTCCAACATACCGCGCGCGCCCGAGCCACAGTGCGCACGGTAGGCCCGCAGGGGCAAAGACGGCATGGAGCGCGCCAAGCGCATCTGGTCGGCCGCGGCAGCAAGATCCGGGGCGCTGTCTACCAAAGTGCCATCCAGGTCAAAAAGGACGGCGGCAATGTTTCGATTCTTGAAGGTCACTTTTTAGGCTGGGCGGCGGCAGGCAAAAAGGTAGTTGACATCCGTGTTGTCGGTCATCGCGTAGCGCTTGGTGATCGGGTTGTAGCCCATGCCCCGGGTGTGCAAAAGCTCCAAGCCGGCGCGCCGAGTGAAGGCGGCGAGTTCGCTGGGGCGAATCATCTTTGCGTATTCATGGGTGCCGCGCGGCAACAGATCCAGAACATACTCCGCGCCGACAATGGCAAATAGGAAGGACTTGGGCGTTCGGTTCAGTGTGGAGAAGAACACCCAACCACCGGGCTTGACCAAACTGGCGCAGGCTTGGACGACAGAACCCGGGTCGGGCACGTGCTCTAGCATTTCCATGCACGTGACGGTATCAAAAGCCTGCGGCATTTCAAGAGCAAGCGCCTCGGCGCTGACTTCTCTGTAATCCACTTTGGGGGTCTGGGCCTCTAGAGCATGCAGTTGGGCAACGCGCAGGGCCCGGGTCGAGAGATCGATACCCAGAACATGAGCGTCTTTGCGGGCCATTGAATCAGCCAGTATCCCCCCGCCGCACCCAATATCCAACACTGACCGACCCGCTAGGGGCGCGATTTGGTCAATCCATTGCAGACGCAAAGGGTTGATTTCGTGCAAAGGGCGAAATTCGCTTTGCGGGTCCCACCAACGGTGGGCTAACTCAGAAAATTTTGCCAACTCCGCCGGGTCGGCGTTAACTGCACTGGAAATGGTCATAAAGGACTCTTTTCAATAGCGGGACAAAAATAGCCCGGGCAAGCAACAAAAAAGGCCCGCTTGCGCGGGCCTCCTTGCCTAACCGACTAAGGTTTACTTAGCAGGACGGGTGCCCACAACTTCTACCTCGACGCGGCGGTTTTTAGCTTGCCCTTCTTTGGTCTTGTTGTCAGCAATCGGGCTGGCCTCGCCTTTGCCTTCGGTGTAAATGCGATTTTTCTCTACGCCGTTAGATACCAAATAGGCTTTGACGGCGTCAGCGCGCTTGGTCGACAGCGCTTGGTTGTAGCCATCAGCGCCAGTGGAGTCAGTGTGACCCACGGCAATAATGACTTCCAGACTGATACCCTTAAGTTTGCCAACCAGGTCGTCCAGCTTTGCTTTGCCTTCGGGCTTGAGCACCGATTTGTCAAAATCAAAGAAAGTATCAGCGGCATAAGTCACTTTGCTAGCAGCAGGAGCAGCCGCTGCAGGAGCAGGTGCGGCCTTTGGAGCAGGTGCTGGAGCGGGAGCTGGAGCAGGTGCTGGAGCAGGTGCTGGAGCTGCCTTTGGCGCTGCGACTACCGCAGGTGCAGGTGTAGGAGCGATTGCGCCATCGCAGCCAGGGGCGGCAGTCGCAGGCGTCCAAACACTATCACGCACGCACAGGCCGGTGCCGCTTTTAACGACTTCGCCCGACGAACTGCGCCAGTTGTGAATCTCTTGGGCGCCGGCGAGGGAGGCCAGTGCAACA
>CANNEW010000044.1 GCA_947503685.1 Comamonadaceae bacterium
TAGCCCCCGCCGGGCGCAAGTACAGGGTTAGCCCTGAGAGCAGGGCACCCGCCTAATCCAGCGCCTTGCCGCGCAATTCTTTGATGGCGCTGCGCTGGCTTTTGTCTTGCAGTCGCCGCTCTTTGGCGGCGCGGGTGGGGCGCGTGGCGCGCCTTGGCCTGGGTGCTTGGGCCACGCTTTGCACAACATCCTGCAAGCGGGCGTAGGCGTCTAGCCGGTTCATATCCTGGGTGCGGTGGCCTTGCGCCTTGATGATTAGCACGCCCTCTGCCGTTATGCGCTTGTCGCGCAGAGCCAACAATCGCTCTTTGACATCCTCTGGCAGCGAGGAGGCCGGAATGTCAAAGCGCAAATGGATGGCGCTGGAGACTTTGTTGACGTTTTGCCCGCCAGCCCCCTGGGCGCGGATGGCGCTGATGTCCACCTCGGCTTCGGCTATGGTAATCAAGGGGCGGGCGGCGTCGGGCATAGGGCGGTTACACTGAAACGGGTTTTCACCATCAACTTTGCACAGGAGATCACGCCATGGCCAAAGGTCAACAAAAAACCAATAAAGAGGCCAAAAAGCCTAAGAAGGATACCTCACCCCCCAAAGCACCCAGCGGCGCAGAGCCGGTGCGCGCCACTATCACCACCGCCGTGATACCGCGCGGCAAGATCAAAAACAAATAGATCGCAGGGCCGTCCCGCCTAACGCACCGCAGGGTGCGTTTTTTTGTGGAAAGCCCGGGTGAAATCGGTCCTATGCAGCTCCAAGAGGTTTTATACAGCCAGGGCTTTGGCACCCGACGGGTGTGCGCCGGGCTGATCCAGCAGGGCTATGTGCAGGTTTACGACAGCGCCCAAGGTGGTCTCGCCCGCAATTGCACCGACGCAGCGGCCCAGTTCGAGGCGCCGGGTCTGCGCTTTCGGGTGCAGGGCGTGGACTGGCCCTATTGCGACAAGGCTTACCTTCTTTTGCACAAACCTGCGGGTACCGAATGCTCGCAAAAACCATCTACTTATCCGAGCGTTTACACACTCTTGCCCTCGCCCTTGCGTACGCGGCCCCAAAAAGCGGCGGTCCAGGGCGTGCAAGCGGTAGGGCGGCTGGACCAAGACACCACCGGCATGCTCTTACTCACCGACGACGGAAAATTCATTCACCGTATGAGTTCGCCGCGCCACCATGTGCCCAAGGTCTATGAGGTGACGGTCAAACACCCTTTAGATGACGGCCAACTGGCCCGTTTACTTAGCGGTGTGGTGCTGGACGATGACCCCAAACCGGTGCGTGCCGCCGCTTGCGAGGCGGCCGGCCCTTTGCACCTTCGCCTCACCCTGACCGAGGGCAAGTACCACCAGGTCAAGCGCATGCTGGCGGCCGTTGGGAATCGGGTGGAAGGTTTGCATCGATCGCAAATAGGCGGTTTAGCCCTGCCCCTGGACCTTGCGCCGGGGCATTGGTGCTGGCTTTGGCCGGCGCAACTGGCACTGCTTGCGCCAGCCTGAAGGGACCGAATCGTGGCGGGTAAATCGACCCGCCCGTTACACTTGGAGACTACAAATAAATAAGGCTTTTGTGAAATCGTTGAACTGTTGGACCCGTTTGTTGCCTCTGGCCTGGTTTTTTTGCGCTGCGATGGCTAGTGCAAGTGACAAACCCCCACCGATCTTCGTTCTAAACTCAATGGATGCCACGGTCAGCGTGATTGACCCTTCCACCTGGAAAGAGACGCAAAAGATTCCTACCGGCAAAGAGCCGCACCATCTGTACCTGACGCCGGACGAAAAATCCCTCATCGTGGCCAATGCGGTGGGGGATTCTTTGCTGTTTTTGGATCCTCGCACCGCCGTCGTGCAGCGCACGGTGCAGGGTATTTCGGACCCCTACCACCTGCGTTTCTCTCCGGACATGAAATGGTTGGTCACGGTTGGCAACCGGCTCAACCATGTGGACGTTTACCACTGGAACGGCAATGATATGACGTTGGCCAAACGCATTTCGACCGGCAAAACACCTAGCCATGTCTGGATCGACAGCAGCAGCTCACTGGCCTATACCACCATGCAGGAAAGCGACGAATTGGTGGTGATCGACCTGGCCAGCCAAAGCATCAAGTGGCGCGTGAAAACCGGATCGCTGCCCGCCGACGTGTTTGGCACGCCTGACGACAAAACGCTGTTGATCGGGATGACCGGCGGCAATGGCGTGGCGGTGTATGAGCTGAGCAAAGCGGCGCCCAAGCTGATCAAAACCATCAAGACCGGAGCGGCGGCCCATGCTTTTCGCAATGTCGGGGACAAACGCCATGTTCTGGTCAGCAACCGCGTGGCCAATACGATTAGCAAAATCGATTATCAGACCTTGGCCGTGGTCGATACCTACACCGCACCGGGCGGGCCCGATTGCATGGATTTATCGGCGGACGGGCGCTATATCTACGTGACCTCCCGTTGGATTAAAAAACTCACGGTGATTGACACCGCCACGCGCAAAGTGGTGCAACAAGTGGCGGTGGGACGCTCTCCGCATGGCGTATGGACGCTGGATCACGCACCGCGTTAACGGCGGCTGCACTGCGCAGCCCCGCCTTGGGTATGCGCACTGCTTGCAGCACCGCTATCGCGGTTCTGGCAACCTTTTTAGCTGGGCTTGCCTGGGGCCAAAGCGTTTGCAAAAAACCGGTCTACCTGACCCTGGACACCGGCCACATGGAAGTGGCCCCTTTTATCGCTGATACCTTGCGCAAACACCAGGTCAAAGTAACATTTTTCGCGGCCCATGAGCGTACCCAAACCGGCGATGGCAGCCTGGGCGAGCACTGGGCACCCTGGTGGCGTGAGCGCGGCCAGGAGGGGCATAGTTTTGCGTCCCATACCTTTGATCATGTGGTTTGGCGCGCGGACCTCACAGGCGGCGCTTACGGCGCGCAATTTGTAGTGCAGCCCTCGGCGGGCAGCCAGTCAGGCCGCAAAATGGATTACAGCGCCGCGCAATACTGCGCGCAGCTAAAGGCCTCAGCCGCGCGCCTGGGCGCGCTCACTGGAGAGCCCACCTTGCCTTTGTTTCGTGCGCCAGGCGGTAAAACCTCGCCCGCCTTGCTGGCCGCTGCGCGCGCCTGCGGTTTTGCCCATGTGGGCTGGGCCGATGCCGGTTTTCTGGGCGACGAACTGCCGAGCGAAAAATTCAGTAACCAGGCGCTGCTGGCCAAAGCCCTGCGCAATATCCGCAGTGGCGACATTCTCATGGCGCATCTGGGCATTTGGTCGCGCAAAGACGCCTGGGCGCCGGCCGTCTTAGAGCCCTTGATCATCGGGCTAAAGGAGCGGGGTTTTTGCTTTGCCACCTTGCGCAGCCACCCTGATTACTTGGCCTGGATTGCGGCCCATCCAAACTAGCAGTTGGATATGGAACCCTTGATTGAATTATTTGCTTATGTGCAGGCCTGGCTGTTCGAGGTCTGCATCCAGCCTGTGGTGTTTGCTATGGGCTTTGGCGCGCATCTGGACTTGGCTTTTGGCGCGACTGAATGGCTGATGGTCGGCCTGCTGGAAATCGCCGTCCTGATTAGTGTCATCGGCCCTTTGCAACGCTGGCGCCCGGTCGAGCCGATGATCGATGTTGCCACCATCCGTACCGATATTTTTTATACGCTTTTACACCGTCTGGGTCTGTTTCGCCTCGCCTTGTTTTTTACCTTAGATCCTTTTTTAGATAGCGCCATCGGCGCATTGCGTGTCGGAGGACTTACAACTTTTCACCTGGACGATATCTGGCCGGCGGTGACGGGCCATGCGCTGGTCAGTTTTGTTTTGTACTTGCTGTTGTTTGATTTTTTCAGCTACTGGTATCACCGCGCCCAGCACCAGTTCCATTGGTGGTGGAAGCTGCATGCGCTACACCATGCGCAGCGTCAGATGACCATGTGGAGCGATAACCGCAACCATCTGTTAGACGACGTTTTGCACGATGTTTTTTTCGTGTTCCTGGCAGTGCTGATCGGCGTGGCGCCGGGTCAGTTTGTGGCCTTGGTGGCATTGATGCAGTTGAGCGAAAACTTGCAACATGCCAATTTGCGCGTCTGGTTCGGCCACTTTGGTGAACGCCTGTGGGTGAGCCCACGCTTTCATCGTATGCACCATGCGATCGGCATCGGCCATGAAAGCCAGCCCCCCGCGGCAAATGGCGCACCGGCGGTTTTAGGAGGCTGCAACTTTGGCGTATTGCTGCCCTGTTGGGACATGCTTTTTGGTACTGCCGATTTCACCCTAACCTATCCCGCCACCGGAGTGCGTGACCAGGTGGAGCAGGGCCGTGACTATGGCCGGGGCTTCTGGTCGCAACAATGGCGTGGCGTGTTGCGTTTGGTCGGGCGGGCCTGAAGTTTCTCGTTGACAATGCGGCAAGTCAAGGAGATGTCTATGGTTTTGCTGATTTCTTCCTTTTGGCGGGCCGTCTTGTACTGTCTGCATCCCAAGGTCATCCTTTTGTCGCTGCTGCCTTTGCTTCTGGCAATGGGCGCTGCCAGTTTGCTGGCCTATTTTTTCTGGCAAAGCGCACAGGAAGCGATGCTTGGCATGCTGGATGCGTCGGTGTTTGTCACCACCTTAGCGGCCTGGTTGGCAGCTGTGGGGCTGCCCGCACTCAAAGCCATGCTCGCGCCTTTGATTCTGATTGTGTTGCTGACGCCCTTGGTCGTGGTGTGTACGGTCTTGCTCGTATCTACCATGATGACGCCTGGCTTAGTGCGTGTGGTGGCCAGCCGCCGCTTTCCAGTACTCGAGCGTCGCCATGGCGCCTCTTTTGTGGCCAGCCTGGGCTGGGCCCTGATTTCCTGTACCCTGGCGCTGGTCGCCACCATCGTCACCGCACCGATGTGGATATTGCCGCCACTGGTGTTGCTCATTCCACCGGCGATTTGGGCTTGGTTGACTTACCGCGTTATGGCCTTTGATGCGCTGGCAGACCATGCCAGCAGTGCCGAGCGGCAAACTATTTTGGCCAACCATAAAAGTGCGCTGATTACCATGGGCTTTGTCGTTGGATTTTTAGGCGCCACGCCCAGTTTGCTTTGGTCCATGGGGCTGATGGCGATTGCCATGGCGCCGCTCCTCTTGCCTTTGTCAGTGTGGCTGTACACCGTGGTTTTTGTGTTCGCTTCGCTATGGTTTGTCCACTACTGCCTAGCCGCCTTGGAAGCTTTGCGCGCCGAGCACGAGGCCGGTATCTTTGTTCCGACGCGGCCATTGACCCAGGTCGATCCACTGCCCTTGCACCCCAACTCTCTGGCACCCGAACTGCCTCCTATTCCTTAAGCGTACATGCACTTTGGCCTCATCATCATCGGCGACGAAATACTCTCAGGCAAACGCAGCGACAAGCACCTGCCTAAAGCCATTGAGCTACTGAACGCGCGCGGCTTGCAAGTAGCCTATACGCATTACCTGGGCGACGACCCGCGGCGCATCACCGCAGCGCTGGCCGATGCGTTTGCCAGCGGGGATGTGGTGTTTTCTTTCGGCGGCATAGGCGCGACGCCCGATGACCATACCCGCCAATGCGCCGCTAAGGCCCTGGGTGTGCCCCTGGAACTGCACCCCGGCGCGCGGGAGCTGATCTGGGAGCGCATGCGCGATATCGCCTTGGAAAACGGCCACGCTTTCGAGCCAGACCGTGCGGACAACGTGCACCGCTTGGATATGGGTCGCTTTCCCCAAGGGGCCACCCTTATTCCCAACCCCTTTAACAAGATCGCCGGTTTTAGTTGCCAGGGGCAGGGTGCGGGCGCCGTGCATTTTGTGCCTGGTTTTCCGGTCATGGCCTGGCCGATGATGGAATGGGTGTTGGACACCCATTACCCAGCGCATTTCAGGCGCGACGCGCATGTGGAGCTGTCTGTCATCGTGATGGGCGCCATGGAAGCGACGCTGACGCCACTGATGCAAAGCGTGCAGGACGCGCACCCGGTCAAGGTGTTTAGCTTGCCTAGCGTGGACCATCCGCAGTACGGGCGGCACATCGAGTTAGGCGTCAAAGGCGCGCCCGATGCGGCCGGGCCGGCCTTTGAAACGCTGAAAAATGGACTGGCAGCCTTCGGTGTTGAGTTGGGCCCCGAATTGGTGCGCAAATAGGGTCATACGCCGCCTCGCATTAAAAACGCACTTATTAGGTGCAATAATGCACCGTTAAAGAGCTTCATCAGAAAACCACCCTATCCCAGGTCATTGGACCGCCCGTCGGACAAGGCAAAATGTGGGGCGGAGAAAGCGCTTTATGCCGGCTTACCGTTCGCTGGCATAGAAACTGCGGTTACTCGCAAGCAATCCCCTTTTTACAACCGTGCAACAGGAGTATTTGATGGCCAAGACCGTCGCAGATGTGATGAAGATGGTGAAAGAAAATGAAGTCAAGTTTGTTGACTTCCGCTTCACCGACACCCGTGGTAAAGAGCAGCACGTGACCGTGCCGATCTCGCATTTTGATGAAGACAAATTCACATCCGGCCACGCCTTTGATGGCTCGTCGATCGCTGGATGGAAGGGCATTGAAGCCTCGGACATGCAACTCATGCCCGATGCCAATACCGCCAACATCGACCCCTTCTTTGAAGAGACCACCCTGTTCATGAGCTGCGATGTGGTCGAGCCCAGCGACGGCAAGGCCTATGACCGGGATCCGCGCTCCATCGCCAAGCGCGCTGAGGCTTACCTCAAGGCCTCTGGCATTGGCGATACCGCCTTCTTTGGACCTGAGCCTGAGTTCTTCATTTTTGACGACGTTCGCTGGCACACCGATATGTCAGGCACCTTCTTCAAAATCGACGAAGCCGAAGCGCCTTGGAACAGCGGTAAAACCATGGACGGCGGTAATAAAGGCCACCGCCCCACCGTCAAAGGCGGCTACTTCCCAGTGCCCCCGGTGGATAGCACCCAAGACATGCGCGCTGAAATGTCGCTCATTTTGGAGCAGCTCGGCGTACCCGTCGAAGTCTTCCACCACGAAGTGGCTGGCGCCGGTCAAAACGAAATTGGTACCCGGTTCAGTACTTTGGTGCAACGCGCCGACTGGACCCAGATCTTGAAGTACGTGGTGCAAAACGTGGCCCATAACTTCGGTAAAACCGCCACCTTTATGCCCAAGCCTATCGTTGGCGACAATGGCTCGGGCATGCATGTACACCAGTCCATCTGGAAAGACGGTAAAAACCTGTTCGCCGGCGACGGCTATGCCGGTTTGTCCGACTTCGCCTTGTACTACATCGGCGGCATCATCAAGCACGCCCGCGCCCTCAACGCCATCACCAACCCCGGCACCAACAGCTACAAGCGCCTGGTTCCTGGCTATGAGGCGCCGGTCAAGCTGGCCTATTCCTCGCGTAACCGCTCGGCATCGATCCGTATCCCCTTTGTGGCCAACCCCAAAGGCCGGCGTATTGAGGCGCGCTTCCCCGATCCACTGATGAATCCCTACCTGGGCTTCTCGGCGCTGATGATGGCGGGCTTGGACGGCGTGGAAAACAAAATCCACCCTGGCGAAGCTGCCACTAAAGACCTCTACCACCTGCCGCCGGAAGAGGACGCAATGGTCCCCACCGTCTGCCACAGCTTGGACCAGGCACTGGACTGCCTGGCTGCCGACCACGCTTTCCTGACCAAGGGCGGCGTGTTCACCCAGAGCATGCTCGAAGCCTATATCGAACTCAAAATGGGCGAAGTGACGCGTCTGCGCCAGGCCACCCATCCTATTGAATTTGATATGTATTATTCGCTGTAATGCCGTCTTCGCGACGCACCGGTCAGGCTTGTAGGCAACTGCTTGCATGCTTGCCGGTGGTGTCGCAAGGCCTCGCACGAAAAGACGGCTGCGGCCGTCTTTTTTATTGAGCGGCCTGATGACACACCTACTTCTGTTTCCTCGCCTTTTACTATTGCTTGCTGCGATAGCCGGCAACTGCGTATTTGCGCAAGACCGTATCTACCGCTGCGGCAATGAATACACCAATATCGTCACCCGCGCCCAGGAAAAGACTTGTACCCTGATCACTAGCGGCAATGTGACCGTGGTACCCGCCGATAAAGCATCGGGCGCCAAGCTAGCGCGCCCCGCGGAGCGACAGGATGCTCCGGCGCAGCGCGCTAAAGACATAGAAGCGCGCACCATTTTGGAATCCGAGCTGAAAAAGGCGCAAAGCCAATTGGCCGAGATCAAGCTGGAATATCAGGGAGGCGAGCCTGAAAAACTGGGCCCTGAAACCCGTAACTACCAAAAATACCTGGACCGCAAAGCCGAGTTGAAAGCCCGTATGGATCGGACCGAAACCGACATCGTCAGCCTGCGCCGCGAAATCGGGCGCTTGCCCGGCGGCGTCGCCAGCACGCCCTAAATCGATGGCAAACACCACGCATTACCAAAGCTTTGATCTGCTGGCCAGTCTGGTGGCCGTGGTGCAAGCCGACGCGAAGGTGGTGTTTTCCAATGCGGCACTCGAAGACGCACTGGGCATTTCGCGCCGTGCCATTGTGGGCGCTAGCCTGGCCGATGTGTTTAGCGAGCCGGCTGCGTTGCGCGATGCACTGGCGGGGGCTGCGCACAATGCGTTTGCCACTTTGCGATACGACGGCTTTTTGCGCCGCAACGGGCAGGATT
Organism: Comamonadaceae bacterium; assembly: GCA_947503685.1. Classification (GTDB taxonomy): domain Bacteria; phylum Pseudomonadota; class Gammaproteobacteria; order Burkholderiales; family Burkholderiaceae_C; genus Allorhodoferax. The sequence continues at coordinate 8,630 of CANNEW010000044.1, forward strand.
TGCTGCCGGTCCACGTGATCGTTACTGACGCCGATACCCAGGGTTATTTGGTAGTGGAACTGGTGCCCCAGGAACAGCAAACCCGCCAGGACCGCGAAGAGCGTCTGGCGCAGCAGGCCCTGGCCAACAAAGAGCTGATTCGCAATCTGGCGCACGAGATTAAAAACCCCTTGGGCGGCATACGCGGCGCTGCGCAGTTGCTTGAAATGGAGATCGCCTCCAGCGGCCTAAGCGAATACACCCAGGTCATCATCCGCGAAGCGGACCGCCTCCAAACCCTGGTGGACCGCTTGCTCGCGCCGCATCGGCGCCCGCACATGGTGGGCGACGTCAATATCCACGAAGTGTGTGAACGGGTGCGCTCCCTCATCGTGGCTGAATTCCCCAAGGGCTTGCGCGTGGTGCGCGATTACGATGTATCCATTCCGGAATTTCGCGGCGACGTAGAGCAGCTCATCCAGACCGTGCTCAATATTGCACACAATGCCTGCCAGGCCCTGGCCGAGCGCATGGCCCAGGGCGATGCGCAACTGTCTTTTTGCACCCGCATTGCACGGCAGGTCACTTTCGGAAAAATGCGCTACAGGCTGGCACTGGAATTGCATGTCATCGACAACGGACCGGGCGTACCCGATTCGATTAAGGACCGCATCTTCTACCCCCTGGTTTCGGGCAGAGACGGCGGTTCTGGCCTGGGGCTGACATTGGCGCAAACCTTTGTCCAGCAGCACCATGGCCAGATCGAGGTCGATAGCCAGCCTGGCCGCACGGATTTCAAAATTTTGATTCCTTTACCCTAGTTGGAAACAGCATAGAAAGCACACCGATGAAGCCGATTTGGATCGTAGATGATGACCAGTCCATACGCTTTGTGCTGGAAAAAGCCTTGTTGCGCGAACAGCTGCCCACGCGCAGTTTTTCCAATGCCCGCGACGTGCTGGCTGCGCTCAGCAGCGATGATGAAGTGCCGCAAATTTTGGTCAGCGACATCCGCATGCCAGGTGGCTCGGGTCTGGATTTGCTGGACAAAGTCAAAGCCAAACATCCGGGTCTCCCGGTCATCATCATGACCGCTTTTTCCGACCTCGATAGTGCCGTCAGCGCATTTCAAGGGGGTGCGTTTGAATACCTGCCCAAGCCCTTTGACCTGCCTAAAGCTATCGAACTCATACGCCGGGCGGTGCAGGAAAGCCAGCGCGAGGAGTTTGCCGAAGAGCGCATGGCCGAGACACCCGAAATGTTGGGCCAGGCGCCGGCGATGCAGGATGTGTTTCGCGCAATTGGCCGCTTAAGCCAAAGCAATGTCACGGTCATGATTACCGGCGAATCGGGCTCGGGCAAAGAGCTGGTGGCCCGCGCCTTGCACAAGCATTCGCCGCGTGCCAGCGGCCCTTTTGTGGCGATCAACACCGCAGCCATTCCGAAAGAACTGTTAGAGAGTGAGCTCTTTGGCCACGAGCGCGGCGCCTTTACTGGAGCGCAGGCGCAGCGGCGCGGACGCTTTGAGCAGGCCGATGCAGGCACTTTGTTTTTAGACGAAATCGGCGACATGCCTTTCGAGCTGCAAACCAGGCTGTTGCGCGTGCTCAGCGACGGCCATTTCTACCGTGTAGGCGGCCACAGCGCCATCAAAACCAATGTGCGCGTGATCGCTGCCACGCACCAGGACTTGGAACTGCGCGTACAGCAAGGCGCGTTTCGCGAGGACTTATTCCACCGCCTGAACGTCATTCGCCTGCGCTTGCCTGCGCTGCGCGAGCGCCGCGAAGACATTCCTATGCTCACGCGCCATTTTTTGCAGCACAGTGCCAAGCAACTCGGCGTCGAACCCAAACGCATCGCCGACAGCGCGCTGGCGGCTATCGAAAACTTTGCCTTCCCCGGCAATGTGCGGCAACTGGAAAATGTGTGCCATTGGCTGACGGTGATGGCGCCGGCCCAGGTGATTGAACCCAAAGACTTGCCGCCTGAATTTGGTGTGTACAAGCACCAGAGCGCAGCGCACGCCGTGCCCGAGAGTGCGCCTGATGGCACCGCCTTGGTGCGCACCAACGGCTACGCAGAGGTCTCTGCCCAAGCGCCGGGATTACCCACCGATAGCGGCGCGATGGACACGGCCTGGGCTTCGCCTGACGCGTTGGGCCACGCACCCGCTGCGCCACCCCCGCTGACCGGATGGGAAGTCGAACTTGAAGACGAAGCGCTGACATTGCTGCGCACCGGTCACGTCGAGGTCTGGGACACGTTGACTCGCCGCTTTGAGGCGCGCATGATTCAGGCCGCACTCACGAATACGCGCGGCCGCCGCATCGAAGCGGCCACCAAGCTGGGCATTGGCCGCAACACCATCACCCGAAAAATCCAGGAACTGGGCCTGGATAAAAAGCTGGCGCTGTCCCCTGAAGAGTAGGCAGTCAAGTTGGGCAGCTGCTGAAGGCGCTTGCGGCCCATTTTTGGGCAGCAAAGTAGCCTCCAAGCCCTTCGGTATCTGGGTAGCTCAGTCCAGTGTCAGTACGACGGGCGTATGGTCGCTGGGTCTCTCGTTTTTACGCGGTGTTTTGTCGATGGCGCAGGCGCTTGCCCGTTCGCGCAGGGCCTGGCTAATCAGGATATGGTCAATGCGCAGGCCCCGGTTGCGCCGAAAAGCCATGTCCCGGTAATCCCACCAGCTATAGCTTTTGGGTGGCTGCGGGAATAGACGCAGGCTGTCGTGCAAACCCATGGCCACTAGCGCCCGCAGGTGGTAGCGCTCTTCCTCGGTGCAGTGGATTTGCTCGCGCATGCCTTCGGGGTCCCAGACATCGGCGTCGTCAAAAGTGATGTTGTAGTCGCCCATCAGCAGCAATTGTGGATGCGCTGCCAACTCGGTCTTGACCCAGGTGCGCAGGGCCTTGAGCCATTCCATTTTGTATTCAAACTTGTCGCTTCCCGGCGCCTGGCCGTTGGGAAAATATGCGCCTATGACGCGCACACCCTGCACCGTTCCGGTGATGACGCGCGCCAGTTCATCGTCAAAACCGGGGATGTTTTTCACCACATCGCTAGCCTCGGTCTTGGTCAGCAAGGCCACGCCGTTATAGGTTTTTTGCCCGAACCATTGCGCCTGATAACCGGCCTGCGCAAAGGCATCGTGGGGAAACTTATCGTCGGTAAGTTTGGTCTCTTGCAGGGCCAGCACATCGACCGGGTTGGCAATAAGCCAGTCCAGCACCTGAGGCAGGCGCACGGCTAAAGAATTGACGTTCCAGGTGGCAAATTGCATGTGTGTAAGTATTTAGGTGGAATCAACAGCATCTGCGCCATGAAAATTCATGGGCAGCGGCTGGGTCAGCATTTTCGCTGTGCTTTACGAGGGGTAATGGAATTGTCGTCGTGTTGGCGCCTTTCGCTGCGCTCGGTTCAGGAAAGGGGTCAACCTCGTTCCGGGAGGGGCAACGCCCTCAATTTTTCGAATTTCAGAATTGACTTGTACAATTGGACAATGGAAATCACCATCGACACATCCGCCCTATTGGCAGTATGTACCAATGAAGAGCAAAAAACCCGCATGGTGGAGCTGACTGCGGGAGCCCGATTGCTCGCCCCGGTCTCGGTTCACAGTGAAGTGGGCAACGCGCTCTCTGCCATGCTCAAAAGGGAGCGTATCACGCTTGCACAAGCGCTGGCGTGTTTGGCGGCATACCAGCAAATCCCGGTGAAGTGGCTCGAAGTGGACTTACCCAAGGCATTGACCTTGGCGCATCAACTAAACCTGTATGCCTACGATGCATACTTGTTGGCTTGCGCGCAGGCCACGCGCTCGCACTTGTTGACTCTGGACAAAGCATTGATTCGTGCAGCCCGCGAGGTGGGCGTTCAAACCCTGGAGGTGTACTCATGAAGGTTTATTCTTACTCCCAAGCGCGGCAGCAATTGGCCGCCGTGCTCGACTGTGCTGAGCAAGATGGGCAAGTGAAGATTACCCATAGGGATGGACGCTCTTTTGTACTGCAACCAGAGCCGTCGAGTCACTCGCCCTTAGCTGTGCAAGGCGTTGCGCTTAATTTGAGCAGTTCGGAAATTGTGCGCGCAGTGCATGAAGGGCGCAGGGGCTAAACAACTTTGCAGGTGTTTGCGCAAAATGCCTTGCCGCAAAAGTCACTAGCCAATAAAGCAATGAAGCTAGGCCTCCTCTGAGGAAACCGCTATTTCCGATTCAAAGCGGTGTGGCGCGCTGGTAATTCAGAAAACTATAGGCCAGTCCCTTGGCTGAAATATGGCTTTCCCGGCTGCTCTCGCGCCAATCGGCGTCAAGTTCCGGCGCAAAGGCATCGCCTTGTACTTGCAGGTCTATTTCGGTCACCACCACGCTGTGCGCCAGCGCCAAGGCCTGGGCGTAGATTTGCGCACCGCCTATCACCCAGGCGTCGGGCGCATTACCGCATTGCGCTAACGCATCTTGCAAAGAGGCTGCGGCCTGCGCGCCTTGGGCTTGCCAATCTGGCTGGCGCGTGACAACCAGATTTAAGCGACCCGGCAGCGGACGGAACTTGGGCGGCAGTGAATCCCAGGTTTTTCGGCCCATGATGACCGGGCAGCCCAGAGTGTGGCGCTTGAAGTGGGCCAGGTCTTCGGGCAGGTGCCAGGGCAGTGTGTTGTTGGCGCCAATCACCCCGTTGGCGGCGCGGGCGTAAATCAGGTGCAGGCGGGTCGCCATAGCCAGCGCTTAGACCGCCACTGGCGCGGAAATCGCCGGATGCGAGGTGTAGCCCAGCACCTCAAAGTCCTCAAACGCGTAGTCAAAAATACTGGCCGGGCGGCGCTTGATATGCAGCGTGGGGTAGGCCAGGGGCGCACGGCTTAGCTGCAGGTCCACTTGCGTGTGGTGGTTGCTATAGATATGGCAGTCGCCGCCCGTCCAAATGAAATCGCCCACCTCCATATCGCATTGCTGGGCCACCATGTGCGTGAGCAGCGCGTAGCTAGCGATATTGAATGGCACGCCCAGAAAAATATCTGCGCTGCGCTGGTACATCTGGCAGCTCAGGCGCGGCTTGGTGCCGGGGCCGTCGGCGGGCGCCACATAAAACTGAAAAAACGCATGGCAGGGCATGAGCGCCATTTTGGACAAATCGGCCACGTTCCAGGCGCTGACGATCATGCGGCGTGAGTCCGGATTGCTCTTCAGAGTCGCCATCAATTCGCTGATCTGGTCGATGTGCT
>CANNEW010000045.1 GCA_947503685.1 Comamonadaceae bacterium
GCAGCGGCCGTTTGCTCAAAGCGAATGCGGAATGGAGCGTAGCGGGGGATTTGACTTATCTGCGTGGCACCACGCAGGCGCAAGAATTTTTTGCGCTCAGCAAGCGGGTAACCCTGGCGTTCAATGGGGAACTGTCAGTGGGTGCCCCCACCAATGGCCAGGTCTATCCTTTGTTTAAAAATTACTACTCAGGCGGCATCGGGTCCGTTCGCGGCTTTGAGCCTGGAAGTCTGACTACCAGTGCGCAGCGGGCACTGGGTGCGGTGGCTACGGGTGGCACTAAAAAGTTGACCATGAATGCTGAAATTTTGTCACCACTTCCCGGTGGGGGCACGGACCGAACCTTGCGCATGTACGCATTTTTAGATGCCGGTGGCCTGTATGGCCCCGATGAGGGCATCGCCCTAGGGGATTTACGCTCGTCCGTGGGCGTGGGCATTAGCTGGATATCGCCGGTAGGTCCGCTGCGCCTATCCTATGCCAAACCGATCTCCCAGTTCGAAGGCGATAAAATCCAGTATCTTCAATTCACAATTGGAACCACTTTCTGATGAAACTGCTCAATCAAATTTCTGTTTTTTCGCTTTGCGCTAGCGCACTGCTGTCCTCGTCGTTTGCGCAGGAATCGCGCTTAGCGTATGTCAATACCCAACGCATCACTACCGAGTCGGCTATCGCCAAGGCGGCGCAGACTAAACTGGAGCAAGAGTTCTCCAAGCGCGGCAAGGAATTGGCCGATTTGCAGGCAGGCTTAAAAACCTTTGGCGAGAAGTTTGACCGCGATGCGCCGACCTTGACCGAATCGCAGCGCGTCGCCCGCCAAAAAGAAGGCGCTGACCTGAACCGCGATTTGCAACGCAAGCAGCGTGAGTACCAGGAAGACCTCAACGGTCGGCGCAACGAAGAGTTGCAGCAAGTCCTGGAAAAAGCCAATAAAGCGGTACGCAAAGTCGCCGATGACGAAAAATACGATTTAGTCGTGCAGGAAGTCGTGTACAGCAATGGGCGCCATGACATTACGGACAAAGTCCTCAAGCTGCTAAATACTTCGGGCGCCAAGTAATCTCGAACCCGCCACTTGCGTGCCTGACATCCGCCTGCACGACATCATCGCTGCACTCGGTGGCGAGCTGCACGGCGACCGCAACACGCTGATCGATGCGCTGGCACCCCTGGATAGCGCGGGGCCGGGAGCCCTCAGTTTTGTCAGCCACCCCAAGTACCGCCAAGCGCTGGCCAGCTCAAAAGCCGCTTGCCTTATCGTCCCGCCCGATTTGAAAGACATGGCCCTAGCGCGTGGGGCCTGTATTGTTTCTGAGGCACCCTATCTCTATTTCGCGCGGCTTACACAATGGTGGCGCAAGGCCTTGGATGTGCAGCGCGCACTACCTGGTTCGCAGGGCGGCATACACCCTAGTGCGGTAGTCGATGCTTTAGCCCAAGTGCATCCCAGTGCCACGGTAGGGCCCTTGTGTGTCATCGAGCGGGGCGCTCGTATAGGCGCCCACACCCGTTTGCGCGCCAGAGTGACGGTAGGCGAAGACTGCACGATAGGCCAACGCTGCCTTTTGCATTCGGGCGTGGTCATCGGCGCGGACGGCTTTGGCTTTGCACCCGATGGCGAGCGCTGGGAAAAAATTGAGCAATTAGGTGCGGTGTCTATCGGCGACGATGTGGAAATTGGCGCAAATACCTGCGTGGACCGCGGTGCCTTGCAAGACACGGTGATCGAAGACGGAGTGAAGCTGGACAACCTGATACAGGTCGGGCACAACGTTCGCATCGGGAGCAATACCGCGATTGCCGGCTGCGCCGGTATCGCCGGCAGTGCCATCATCGGCCCGCAATGCACGATTGGCGGCGGCGCGATTGTCTTGGGGCATTTGGAGATCGCCGCCCATGTGCATATTTCTGCGGGCACGCTGGTCAGCAAGTCGATTAGCAAGCCTGGCCATTACACCGGCATATTCCCGCTCGATGACAATGCCAATTGGGAGCGTAATGCTGCCTCGCTCAAACAACTGCACCGCTTGCGCGAGCGCATTAAACAACTCGAAAGTGACGCCAAAAAATGATGGATATCCACCAGATTCTCAAACAACTGCCGCACCGCTACCCTTTTTTGATGGTGGACCGGGTGTTGGAAATCGACAAAGGCAAATCCATCAAGGCCTTGAAGAATGTCACCATCAACGAGCCCTTTTTCGAGGGGCATTTTCCGCACCGCCCGGTGATGCCTGGCGTCCTGATGCTCGAAGCGCTGGCCCAGGCCGCAGCCTTGTTAGCCTTTGACGCGCTGGATGCTTCGCCCAACGACCAATCGGTGTATTACTTTGCCGGCATTGACGCGGCGCGCTTTAAGCGCCCCGTCGAGCCGGGAGATCAGTTGCTGTTGGAGGTGGAATTGCTGCGCATGAAAGCCGGTATTTTCAAGTTCAAAACGCGCGGCAGCGTGGCTGGAGAGACGGCCGTGGAGGCTGAGCTGACCTGCGCCATGCGCAGCATCGCGCCTAAGGATTGATGTGAGCGGCATTCATCCCACCGCCCTGATTGATGCGGGCGCTGAGCTTGATACGGGCGTGAGCGTTGGCCCGTACACGGTGATTGGCCCGCATGTGCGCATTGGCGCGGGCACGACCATCGGCGCACATTGCGTCATCGAAGGCCACACTACCCTAGGGCGGGATAACCGGATATTTCAGTTCAACTCGCTGGGCGCTGTCCCCCAGGACAAAAAATACGGCGGCGAGCCCTGTGAACTGGTCATCGGCGAGCGCAACACTATCCGCGAGTTTTGCACCTTCAATATCGGTTCGCCCGGCGATGTGGGCGTGACCCGCGTGGGCGACGACAACTGGATCATGGCCTATGTGCACCTGGCGCACGACTGCCAGGTCGGCAACCACACCATATTTGCCAACAACTCCCAACTGGCCGGCCACGTGCAGGTGGGCGATTGGGTGATATTGGGCGGCTTTACGGTGGTGCACCAGTTTGTCCGTATCGGTGCGCACAGCATGACGGCCATGTGTTCGCTGCTGTTTGCCGATTTGCCGCCGTTCGTCATGTGCCAAGGTCAGCCGGCGGCTGCGCGCTCCATGAATTACGAAGGCTTGCGCAGGCGCGGTTTCTCCCCCGAGCGCATTGCAGGTGTCAAAGCCATGCACAAAGCCTTGTACCGCCAGGATCTGAGCCTGGAGGCGGCGCAGGCGCACATTGCAGCCATCAGCCAGACGCAAGCGCAATGCGAGCCCGACGTGCGCATGATGAACGACTTCCTGCAACAGACCAGTGCCCAACGCGGCATCGTTCGCTGAACGTGAGCCGCCCAGGCGCCGCGCTGAGCTCTGTGGCCATGGTGGCAGGCGAAGCCTCTGGCGACCTGCTGGCCGCCTTGCTATTGCAGGCGGTGCATCAGCGCTGGGCCGGTGTGCCTGCATTTGGCATCGGCGGCCCGCGTATGGCCGAGCAAGGCTTTGAGGCCTGGTGGCCGCATCACAAACTGGCGGTGCACGGACTGGGTTGGGATGTTCTCTTGCGCTACCGCGAGATTGTCGGCATCCGCAAACAGTTATTTGCGCGCTTAGTCGAAAACCCTCCGTCGCTTTTCATCGGCGTGGACGCGCCCGATTTCAACCTTGACTTGGAAGCGCAATTGCGCGCGCGTGGCGTTAAAACCGTGCACTTTGTCTGCCCCTCGGTTTGGGCCTGGCGCGCCGAACGCTTGCTCACTATGCGGCGCAGTGTGGACCATGTGCTGTGCCTGTTTCCCTTTGAGCCGGCCTTGCTGGCGCAGCATGGCATAGCTGCCACCTATGTGGGCCACCCGCTGGCGCAAGTGATCCCTATGCAAGTGGACCGCGCGGCCGCTCGCCAGCAGTTGGGCCTTGGGCTAGAGGACGACGTGCTGGCCCTGCTGCCGGGTAGCCGCCGCTCCGAGATCCGCTACCTGGCCCCGGTTTTTTTCCAGGCCGCGGCACGCATTGCCAAAGCCCGGCCCCATGTCAAATTCCTGTTGCCTGCAGTGCCCGGCCTCGAGGCTGTGATTGCGCAGGCAGCTCGTGACAGCGCCATGGCGCAGCGGGTGCAGATCGTGTCCGGCCAATCGCACACGGTGTTAGCGGCCTGCGATGCCACCTTGATCGCCAGCGGCACCGCCACTTTGGAGGCCGCTTTGTTCAAGCGCCCCATGGTGATTGCCTACCGCATGGGCGCCATGAGTTGGCATTGGATGCGGCGCAAGCGTCTGCAGCCCTGGGTGGGCTTGCCCAATATTTTGAGCGGGGAATTCGTGGTCCCTGAGTTTTTGCAAGACCAGGCGACGCCCCGGGCGCTGGCTGACGCAGCCTTGCATTGGCTCGATTGCAAAGCCGCGGACCCGTCCGTATTGCGAGGGCTGGAAACTCGCTTTGATGCCTTGCACGAGCGCCTTCGGCGCGACACCGGTACGCTGGCGGCCCAAGCCATAGACAATATGCTCCATGCCTAAGCCCATCGGCCCCGTTCAAACCGCCCTCCAATGGCAGGCCGGCGGCTTGGTGGCCGGCGTGGACGAAGCCGGTCGGGGGCCTTTGGCCGGACCGGTGATGGCCGCTGCCGTGATCCTCGATGAGCAGCGCCCTATTGCCTACCTGGCCGACTCCAAAACACTCACGCCCAAGCGGCGCGATTTTTTGTTTGATGAAATACGCGCCAAGGCATTGTGCTTTTCGGTGGCGCAGGCTTCGGTGGAAGAAATTGACCAGCTCAACATCCTGCAAGCCACCTTGCTGGCCATGCGCCGCGCGGTGCAGGGCTTGCGCCTGCCGCCCAAATTGGTGTTGGTCGATGGCAACCGGCTGCCGGTTTTGGACATCCGCGCCGAAGCCATAGTCAAAGGCGACAGCAAAGTGGCGGCGATATCGGCGGCCTCGATTCTGGCCAAGGTCAGCCGCGATCGCTGGTGCGCCCAGTACCACCAGGAATTTCCGCAATACGGTTTCGACGCACACAAAGGCTATCCCACGGCGGCGCATCTGGCGGCGTTGCGCGCCCACGGCCCCTGCCCAGAGCACCGCAAATCCTTTGGCCCGGTGGCCGCCTTGTTGGTGTGACTACGCCACAATTCATCAGCTCGCGCGATAACCCGCAGTTACGCGCCTTGCGCAAACTCGCGGGCGATAACACCGGCTACCGAAAATCCAGGCAAGTCTGGGTGGAAGGCGAACATTTGTGCAGCGCCGCTTTGTTGCGCAAGGTGCGGCCCGCCATGACCGTCATCGCCCAAAGCCTGTGGGCCGATGGCCAGTCGCCCTGGTCCGGCCTTGCGCCCGCCACCTTGGTTTTGCCCGATGCTTTGTTCAAGACGCTCAGCCCACTCGAATCGCCTGGCGCCGTGGGCTTTGTACTGGACTTAGCTGCTCCGAGCGCGCTGGACGTGGGGGCGCCCACCGTGGTACTGGACCGGGTGCAGGACGCCGGCAACGTCGGATCCATTTTGCGCAGCGCCGCCGCCTTTGGCTTTACCCAGGTGATCGCCCTGCGCGAGACAGCCGCTCTCTGGTCGCCCAAGGTATTGCGAGCGGGTATGGGCGCGCATTTTGGCCTGACCTTGTTGGAAGCCGTGGAGGTGGATGCACTCGAAAGCTTACGGGTGCCGCTGCTGGTCACCAGTTCGCATGCGGGCGACCTCCTACAGGCTGCGCGCTTGCCATTTCCCTGCGCCTGGGTGCTGGGCCATGAAGGGCAGGGTGTGTCGCCGGCCCTGCTGGCGCGTGCTGCTCTGCAAGTGCGCATCGGCCAGCCTGGCGGGGAGGAGTCGCTCAACGTCGCTGCCGCCGCAGCCATTTGCCTGCATGCCAGCGCCGCAGGGGCAAGCGCTGACCCAAACCCCGTGTCCCGCCGCCCTTAGGCCATAAAAAAGCCCTCGGTTACAATGGTAGGCTTTTTCGGAACCCAGCGGCTCCCAAGCGCTTCCAAAGCACCATCCCCTACCAATAACAGCTGCCAGAGGTCTTCCCTGGGCGCTTGGGCGCACCCGTAAACGACTCGGAGAAGCCCGTGCTTTTGTCTCTCAAGGGAAATACCCCCCCTGCCATTTTGGCGCTTGCTGATGGCACCGTATACACCGGCCAATCCATAGGCGCAGCCGGTTCCACCCTGGGTGAGGTGGTTTTCAATACCTCCATGACCGGTTACCAGGAAATCCTGACCGACCCCAGCTATTGCCAGCAAATCGTGACGCTGACCTATCCGCATATCGGAAACTACGGCACCAACGAAGAAGACGTGGAATCTGACCGCGTGCACGCGGCCGGCTTGGTCATCAAAGACCTGCCCCTGGTCGCTTCCAATTTCCGCAGCACCGCGGACCTGAGCCGCTATTTGCGGGACCATGGCACCGTGGCCATTGCCAACATCGATACTCGGGCACTGACGCGCCATTTGCGCCAACACGGCGCGCAAAACGGCTGCATTCTTGCGCTAGAAGCCGGACAATTGCCGGACGAAAAGCGGATGGCGCAAGCCATCCAATTGGCCCGCAGCGCAGCTTCGATGGCAGGTTTAGACCTGGCCAAAGTGGTGAGCGCCAAAGAAGCCTACACCTGGTCGCAGGCCGAGTGGGCTTTGGGCACGGGCTACGCGCAAGCCGAACCACCTCGCTTCCACGTAGTGGCCTACGACTTCGGCGTGAAGCGCAATATCTTGCGCATGCTGGCAGCGCGCGGCTGCAAATTGACGGTAGTGCCTGCGCAAACTTCCGCCCAAGCGGTGCAGGCCTTGCAGCCGGACGGTGTTTTCCTGAGCAACGGCCCCGGCGACCCGCAGCCCTGCGACTACGCGATTGCGGCCTGTGCCGCCTTGATTGAAGCAGGCTTGCCTACTTTTGGCATTTGCCTAGGCCACCAGATCATGGCGCTGGCCTCAGGGGCGACAACTTTTAAGATGAAGTTTGGGCACCACGGCGCCAACCACCCGGTCAAAGAGCTGTCCAGCGGGCGCGTCAGCATCACCAGCCAGAACCATGGCTTTGCCGTGGACCCGCACTCTCTGCCCGCAAATTTGCGAGCCACCCATATCAGCCTGTTTGACAACACCTTACAAGGCCTGGAGCGTACCGACAAACCGGCGTTTTGTTTCCAGGGGCACCCAGAGGCATCCCCTGGACCGCATGACATTGCCTATTTGTTTGACCGCTTCATCCGGGAGATGGAGGCGCGCGTGTGAGCTTTTACGGCGTCACCGACTTGTGGACTTATGTGGTCGGTGCGGTCGGCATTATTTTGCTGCCTGGTCCAAATTCACTATTTATCTTGTCGGTCGCCACGGTGCGTGGTGTGCGGCCTGCTTACCGGGGCGCGTTGGGGGTATTTTTGGGCGACATCGTATTACTGGCGCTGGTCGGTCTGGGCGCGGCGGGTCTGATGCGCAGCTACCCCGAACTGTTCATGGTTGTGAAATATGCGGGCGCGGTCTACCTGGCCTGGGTCGGCATCCAACTGGTGCGTAGTGCGCTGGCCACTGCGCGGGATCCAGTCGATAAGCCCGAGGGCGAAGCGCAATTGCCGGCCCACCTGGCCCATCCCTTTCGCCGGGCCTTGCTCATCAGCCTACTCAATCCCAAAGCGATTTTGTTTTTGTTGTCCTTTTTCGTGCAGTTCATCGATCCGGCCTACCCCGAGCCCTGGGTGCCCTTTCTGATTTTGAGCGCCATCGTGATGGCCTGTAGTGCAGTCTATTTGAGCTGCTTGATCTTTGCCGGTGCGCGACTGGCCGCAGTCTTCCGTCGCCGCCCAGGTCTTTCCGCCGGTCTGTCCAGCGCCGTGGGGGCCTTGTTTGTGTGGTTTGGCGTAAAGCTGGCCGGTGCCAGTTTGGCCTGAGACGTGCCTAGAGAGTTGAGTGCGCAAAAGACGGACGCGCGCTTGAGAGACGAATTTGAGAGAGTTTATTCATGCCAAAACGTAGCGATATCCAAAGCATCCTGATCATTGGAGCAGGTCCCATCATCATCGGTCAGGCCTGTGAGTTTGATTACTCCGGTGTGCAGGCCTGCAAGGCTTTGCGCGAGGAGGGCTACAAAGTCATCCTGATCAACAGCAATCCGGCCACCATCATGACCGACCCGGACACCGCCGATGTCACCTACATCGAGCCGATTACCTGGGAAACGGTAGAAAAAATTATCGTCAAAGAGCGTCCGGATGCGATATTGCCGACCATGGGCGGGCAAACCGCGCTCAATTGCGCTTTGGATTTATGGCGCCAGGGTGTGCTGGAAAAATATGGGGTTGAACTGATCGGCGCCACGCCTGAGGCCATCGACAAAGCCGAAGACCGTCTGAAATTCAAAGACGCGATGACCAAAATCGGGCTGGGCTCGGCACGCTCGGGCATCGCCCACAGCATGGAAGAGGCCTGGGCGGTACAAAAAACCTTGGGCTTTCCCACGGTCATCCGGCCCAGTTTCACGCTGGGCGGAACCGGTGGCGGCATCGCCTACAACGCCGAAGAGTTCGAGACCATTTGCAAGCGCGGTCTGGAAGCCTCGCCGACCAAAGAGTTGCTGATCGAAGAGTCCCTGCTCGGGTGGAAAGAGTATGAAATGGAAGTCGTGCGCGACAAGGCTGACAACTGCATCATCGTGTGCTCGATTGAAAACCTAGACCCGATGGGGGTGCACACCGGCGACTCGATCACCGTGGCGCCAGCCCAGACTTTGACGGACAAGGAATACCAAATCTTGCGCAATGCCAGCCTGGCGGTTTTACGCGAGATTGGGGTGGATACCGGTGGCTCGAACGTGCAGTTCGCCATCAATCCGGACGACGGGCGCATGGTGGTCATTGAGATGAATCCGCGCGTGTCGCGTTCTTCAGCCCTGGCATCCAAAGCGACTGGCTTTCCGATTGCCAAAGTGGCCGCCAAATTGGCCGTGGGCTATACCCTAGATGAATTGCGTAACGACATTACCGGCGGGGCCACACCGGCCAGTTTCGAGCCCAGTATTGACTATGTGGTCACCAAGATTCCGCGCTTTGCGTTTGAAAAATTTCCCGCCGCCGACAGCCGCCTGACGACACAGATGAAATCCGTGGGTGAGGTGATGGCCATGGGCCGCACCTTTCAGGAGTCTTTTCAAAAGGCTTTGCGCGGCCTGGAAGTGGGCGTGGACGGCATGAACGAAAAAACCCAGGACCGCGAGGTGCTGGAGCGCGAATTAGGCGCCCCCGGCCCCGAGCGCATTTGGTACGTGGGCGATGCTTTTGCCCAGGGTATGACGGTCGAGGAAGTGTTTGCCCTCACCCGTATAGACCGCTGGTTTTTGGTGCAGATTGAGCAGATCGTGCAGATCGAATTGGAGCTCGAACGCCTGCCGCAACCGGCAACTGGCACCGCACTGGACAGCTTGGATGCGCCGACCTTACGCGCCCTCAAGCAAAAGGGTTTTTCCGACCGCCGCCTGGCGCGCCAACTGCGCACCAGCGATGCGCAAGTGCGCGAGCGCCGTATCGCGTTGGGCGTGCGCCCGGTCTATAAGCGGGTGGACACCTGCGCGGCCGAATTCAGCACGAATACGGCTTATATGTATTCCACCTACGAAGCCCAGGACGCAGAGTGTGAATCGCAGCCTAGCGATCGCAAAAAAATTATGGTGCTCGGTGGCGGGCCCAACCGTATAGGCCAAGGTATTGAGTTTGACTACTGCTGTGTCCACGCGGCGCTGGCCTTGCGCGAGGATGGCTATGAAACCATCATGGTCAACTGCAACCCCGAGACGGTATCCACCGACTACGACACCAGCGACCGCCTCTATTTCGAGCCCCTGACTTTGGAAGACGTGCTTGAAATTGTGGACAAGGAAAAGCCACTGGGCGTGATCGTGCAATATGGCGGTCAAACCCCTTTGAAGCTGGCCCTCGGACTCCAAGCCCATGGCGTGCCGATTATCGGTACCACCCCGGACATGATCGATGCGGCCGAAGACCGGGAGCGTTTCCAACAATTGCTGCATGCGCTGGACCTGCGCCAGCCGCCCAATGCCACTGCGCGCACCGAGGCCCAGGCGCTGGAAAAAGCCAGCGCCTTGGGTTATCCCTTGGTGGTTCGGCCTAGCTATGTGCTGGGCGGGCGGGCCATGGAAATCGTCCATGAGCAGCGCGACCTGGAGCGCTATATGCGCGAGGCCGTCAAGGTCAGCCACGACTCGCCGGTGCTGCTCGACCGATTCCTCAACGACGCGATCGAGTGCGATGTGGATTGCATCCGCGACGCCACCGGCGCCACCCTGATCGGTGGGGTGATGGAGCATATCGAACAGGCCGGCGTACACAGCGGTGACTCCGCCTGCTCCTTGCCACCCTATAGCTTGAGTGTGGCCACCGTGGCAGAAATCAAGCGCCAAACCGCAGCCATGGCGGCTGGCTTGCAGGTGGTCGGACTGATGAATGTGCAGTTTGCGATCCAGTCGGTGGAAGGTAAAGACCTTATTTATGTGTTGGAGGTCAACCCGCGCGCCTCCCGCACCGTGCCCTTTGTCAGCAAAGCCACCGGACTTCAATTGGCAAAGATAGCGGCCCGCTGCATGGTGGGCCAGAGCCTGGCTTCGCAAGGTATGGACCAAGAAGTTTCGCCGCCGTATTTCAGCGTGAAGGAGGCGGTGTTCCCCTTCGTCAAGTTCCCTGGGGTGGACACGATCTTGGGCCCGGAGATGAAGTCCACCGGCGAAGTCATGGGCGTGGGCAAAACCTTTGGTGAGGCCTTTGTGAAGTCGCAGCTGGGTGCGGGCACCCGCTTACCGCGCAGCGGGCGGGTGTTTATCTCCGTCAAGCAAAGCGACAAGCCGCGCGCCGTCGAGGTGGCCCGCAGTCTGGCGGCTATGGGCTTTGAGCTGCTGGCGACCAAAGGCACGGCGCTGGCGATCAAAGCAGCAGGTCTGGATTGCCGGGCCGTCAACAAAGTGGCCGAGGGCCGCCCCAATATCGTGGACATGATCAAAAACGAGGAAGTGGCCCTGGTCATCAATTCGGTAGAGGAGCGGCGCAATGCGATTGCCGATTCGCGCCACATCCGCACCTCCGCCCTGCTGGGTCGGGTTACCACCTTCACCACCATTGCTGCGGCGGAGGCGGCGGTCCAGGGTATGCAATACCTCGATCAGCTAGGGGTGATTTCAGTGCAGGAGATGCACGCCCAACTCTTGGCATAATCGCCGCTCGACCCGATGGACAGCAGCGCGCTTTGGCGCGCTGCTGTCCATCGTCATTTATGAATCCCCGTTGCACGAGTTTTCCGATGACCACTATTCCAATTACCAAACGCGGCGCCGAAATCCTGAAAGCCGAACTCCACCGGCTCAAGACGGTGGAGCGTCCCGCCGTGATCGGCGCGATTTCTGAAGCCCGTGCCCAAGGCGATTTGAGTGAAAACGCGGAATACGATGCGGCCAAAGACCGCCAGGGCTTTATCGAAGGCCGGATCCAAGAGGTCGAGGGCAAATTGTCCGTGGCCCAGGTGATAGACCCGGCAGCTCTGGATGCCGGCGGGCGCGTAGTCTTTGGCGCGACGGTGGACTTGGAGGAAGAAGCGACGGGCGAGCGGGTGACTTACCAGATCGTGGGCGAAGATGAGGCGGACCTGAAACTCGGCTTGGTCAATATCAGCTCGCCGATTGCCCGTGCGCTTATCGGCAAGGAAGAGGGCGATACCGCTGTCGTGATGGCCCCGGGCGGCCAAAAACCCTATGAAATCGTGGCGGTGCGTTACGTCTGAGATGTGCTACGGGGCGCCGCCACCTGGGCCCAGCACTTCGCAAGGACTATTGCAAAAGGGCGCTTAGGAGGCCTGGCTGCGCTTTTTTAGGCTGATTTTTGGTTTCGGCTTGGCCCGCTTGACGTTGCCGCCCGGCGTTAACCTTTGGTTGCCCAGCACCCGCAGGGTTTTGACTTCAGGGCGCTGCCCGGCGCGTTTGCTGTACTTAAGTACCTTGAAATCGCGCGGTCCCGCTTTACGGTCCTCATCGACTACTTTTTCCTTCTCCGGCATCGGCCGCCACAACACCAGCAGTTTGCCGATGTGCTGAATCGGTGCGGCACTGAGCTCATCGGCCAGGGTCTGGAACATGGCTTCGCGCGCTGCGCGGTCGTCTGAAAACACCCGCACTTTGATCAGTCCGTGCGCATTGAGGGCGGCATCGGTTTCTTTTTTGACATTGGCCGTCAGGCCGTCGCCGCCGACCATGACCACCGGATCAAGATGGTGGGCCAGGGCTCGCTGCGCTTTGCGCTCTGTGGGACTAAGTTGGATAAGGGGCATGGGGCTATTATCGGCGCAATGAAAAAGCCGTCAGTCTCTTCGCCCTCGGTGCCGCTTGTGGCCAAGGCGGCACGCGGCGGCAAGGTCAACAAGGCCTGGCTGCACGACCATATCAATGACCCTTACGTCAAACTGGCGGCCCGCGAAGGCTACCGGGCGCGGGCGGCCTACAAACTCAAAGAAATCGACGAAGTCTTCGGCCTGGTCAAGCCCGGCCAAGTGCTGGTGGACTTGGGCTGCACGCCTGGCGCCTGGAGCCAGTATTTGCGGCGGCGTCTGGCGCCGCAGGGCGCCGCCGCGGGCGCTTTAGACGGGAAAATTATCAGCCTGGACCTGCTGCCGATGGAGGCGATCGAAGGCGTGACTTTTATTCAAGGCGATTTTCGCGAGGCCGATACCCTGCAAAAGTTGGAATTAGCCCTGGGCGGCGCCCAAGCGGACATCGTTGT
Source organism: Comamonadaceae bacterium (assembly GCA_947503685.1). Classification (GTDB taxonomy): domain Bacteria; phylum Pseudomonadota; class Gammaproteobacteria; order Burkholderiales; family Burkholderiaceae_C; genus Allorhodoferax. The sequence goes on from CANNEW010000045.1 coordinate 12,741, forward strand.
CTCCGACATGGCGCCCAATCTTTCAGGTATCGCCTCGGCCGATGCGGCCCGGATCGAATACCTGGTGGAACTGGCCATTGAATTTGCCCAAAACCACATGAAAAAACAGGGGGCTTTGGTGGCCAAAGTCTTCCACGGTGGCAGCTACAACGCGGCGGTAGCGCGCTTTCGCGAGGCTTTTCAAACCGTCAAACCCTATAAGCCCAAAGCCTCGCGCGACCGTTCGTCGGAGACTTTTTTGGTCGGTATCGGCCTGCGTTAGACGCATGGATCGGGGCAAACAGCCCATGGCCTTGTTCGATTTACGGCCACTACACGCAAATACCGCTGAAAGCCCGCTTGAAAAGCCTAAAATGAATCTCATGTGACAGGGGTATTTCCCGGCTCACGCCTTAACCGGAGCTTCGCTTGAACAATCAGTGGTTTTCCAAAATTGCAGTCTGGCTGGTCATCGGCCTAGTACTTTTTACCGTCTTTAAGCAATTTGACTCGCACAGCGCCAGCGGCGCCGTGACGCTTGGCTATTCCGATTTCCTGGAAGAAGTGCGCAATAAAAACATCA
>CANNEW010000046.1 GCA_947503685.1 Comamonadaceae bacterium
GCCAGTCAACATGATGGTGGGGTCGGCGCCGCTCAGGGCGGCCGCCACGATGCGCGCACGCGGCGTCAGGCCGTGCTGCTTAGCTGCGGCGTCGCTACCGATCAATACGGCGGCTGCGCCATCGACAATACCCGACGAATTGCCCGCGTGGTGGACGTGAAAAATGCGCTCGACCTGTGGATAGCGCGACAGCGCCACCTGGTCATAACCCATGGCACCCATTTGCTCGAAAGCGGGTTTGAGCGAGGCCAGGCCTTCTAGGGTGGTACGCGGCTTGATGAACTCATCTTTGTCCAAAATCACATTGCCCACAGCATCATGCACCGGCATGATGGAATGATCGAAATAGCCTTGCGCTTGCGCATAGGCGGCGCGGCGTTGCGATTCGAGGGCGTAGGCGTCCAGGTCGGTGCGGCTAAAGCCCTCCATGGTGGCGATCAGGTCAGCGCCAATACCCTGGGGCACAAAAGCGGTTTGCATATTGGTTTCGGGGTCTTGCGCCCAAGCGCCGCCGTCTGAACCAATCGGCACGCGGCTCATGCTTTCCACGCCGCCGGCCACCACCAGGTCTTCCCAACCCGACCGCACTTTTTGTGCCGCCATGTTGACGGCCTCCAGGCCCGATGCACAAAAGCGGTTGATCTGCACCCCGGCGCATTGAAAATCCCAACCGGCCTTGAGCGCGGCCACCTTGGCGATGACGCTGCCTTGTTCGCCCACGGGCGAGACCACGCCCATCACCACATCGTCCACCATGGCGGTATCAAACTGGTGGCGCTTTTGCAGGTCGCTGAGCAAACCTGACAGCAGGTTGATAGGCTTGACTTCGTGCAGGCTGCCGTCTTTTTTGCCCTTGCCGCGGGGGGTGCGGACGGCGTCAAACACATAGGCTTCGGTCATGTTGGGTCTCCTCTGTAATGGGGCGCGATTGCCCGATAAATGCTGGGGGTGGCTGTGCGCCAGGCGGCGACAGCGTCGGGCGCGGTGGAGTATATTGTTCTAAAAACGGCAAGTGTAGGGCTCGGCCCGCCTTGTATGTCCCTTGCATGACTAGTGAGAAAACCACCACAATGATTGAACGCACACTCTATTCCCCTGACCACCAATCCTTTCGCGACAGCTTCAGGCGCTTTATTGACAAGGAAATCGCGCCTTTCCACGCCGAATGGGAAGAGCAGGGCTATGTGGACCGGGCCGTATGGAACAAGGCGGGTGACAACGGCTTTTTGTGCATGTCCATGCCCGTAGCCTATGGCGGCTCGGGCGCGGACCGCTTGTATTCGGTTATCCAGATGGAAGAACTGGGCCGGGCCGGATTTTCAGGCATAGGCTACAGCCTGCACAACGAAATCGTAGCGCCCTATATCGAGCGCTACGGCACCGAGGCGCAAAAAGCCAAATTCCTGCCCGCCATGGCCAGCGGCGCCATGATTGGCGCTATCGCCATGAGCGAGCCCGCAGCCGGTTCAGACTTGCAAGGCATCAAGACTACGGCCCTCAAACAAGCCGATGGAAGCTACATCCTGAACGGCAGCAAAACCTTCATCACCAATGGCTGGCATGCGGACATGGTAATTGTGGTCGCCAAAACCAACCCGGCGGCCGGCGCTAAAGGCACTAGTCTGCTTTTGGTGGAACGCGGCATGTCCGGTTTTTCGGTGGGCAAGCGCTTGAAAAAAATGGGCCTCAAGGCGCAAGACACTTCTGAACTATTTTTTGACCAAGTGCACGTGCCAGCCGAGAACTTGCTGGGCGGTGACGCACTGGAAAACAAAGGTTTTATTTGCCTGATGGAGCAACTACCCTGGGAGCGCCTGCACATTGCCATCAGCGCCGTGGCCGCCGCCCAAGCAGCTATCGACTGGACAGTGGACTATGTAAAAGAGCGCAAAGTATTCGGCCAGGCTGTGGGCAGTTTTCAGAACACGCGCTTTACCTTGGCCGAGCTGCAAACCCAGGTGCAAATTGCCGCCGTGTTTGTAGACAAATGCACCGAGCTATTACTGCACGACAAACTAGACACCGCGACTGCCAGCATGGCCAAGTACTGGTGCTCGGACATGCAATGCAAAGTGATGGACGAATGCGTGCAACTCTTTGGCGGCTACGGCTATATGTGGGAATACCCCATCACCCGCGCCTACGCCGACGCCCGCGTGCAGCGCATTTACGGCGGCACCAATGAAATCATGAAGGAAGTGATTACGCGGGCTATGGGCTTGGGTGGGAAGTAGGGGGTTGACGCTGCGGCAGGGACAATGGTCCGGGCTGTGGCTTTAGCAATTTCACTTCAAGGTGGCATGGGCATCGGATAAGGTTTAGCAAAGGTAAAGGCTTGCGCACTGGGTCCGTGCTTTCTTATGAATTCCAGTTTTTTTCGGGCTTCTTCAGTGCTTGGAATATGGCCCGCAGGAATCCACCATAGCGCTTGGTGTGACTCGCCCATTTTGTGGAACCAGACCTCACGATCTTTGATCAACTCGACATGGAGGGACTTGTAAACGTAGTGTTTCAAAGCTTCCAGATCAGCCCAAACGCTCATATTGATGAGGAGCAAGGGATCATCAAAAACACGAATTGCGGTCGCACTGCCGCTATCTTCCTGGAGACGCCATATAAATCCGTCCGCACGATCTGCGAGGGCATTGATTTCGTCCAGCCGTGACACGAAGCCTCGCATGAGCTCCGACTCCATATCGGCTTTTGCCTGGGCTACGTTAACCTGCGCTATGTGAAAAGAAGCCATCTAAATTTCCTTTGCGATAGCCAAGGGCGTAGTCCCACGGCGCGCTAAGCCTCCTAAGCTACGCGGCCTGGGCAACCAAGGTGTAGCACAGTGGCAATTGGGCTGAACGGTTTTGGTAAACAGCGTAATCTTCTTCGCGGTTCATGTGAGGGTGCTCCTGTAGGCTCTGAAGTTGAAAACCATTTTGCACGCAGGCGGACACAATTTCACCCAGGGTATGTACAAACCAATAGCCGGTTTCGCCGGCCCCACCGTCACTACCGTCATAAGTAATTGAATTTTCAATACGGATGGGAGACTTTTCGAAGTAACTTATTTCAGGCTGGAATGGGTTTGATGCATCGGGATTGAACATCTCTAAGATGGGATGGGTTTCATAGATGACCAAGTGTCCACCGGAGCGCATCAGTCCCCTTACTGCTTTGAAAAATCCATCAAGATCGGGCATCCAATTGGTAACACCTATGGTGATGAGCGCCAAGTCGTGTTGGCCTAAATCCGAGGGTAGCTGATAAATGTTGGCCTCCAACAAACGAGGATGCAAACCAGCCCTATCTGCGAGCACGGCACCTTGCGCCAGGAAGGCGGAGGATTGGTCTATGCCCAATAAGGGTTGTGCGCCCAGTGCTGCCAGCGAAAGCAATTCACGGGCATTGTTGCACCCGATTTGCACCGCGCTTCGTCCGGCAATGGCCAATTCCCTTAGCGTGGAAATTAAACAGTCATCAAGCACGTTAAAGCCCGGCTGAGCGGCGGCGAGTAAAAGCCTGTCCCAAGATGCACCCTGCCCATGTAGGTGTGCTGATGCATTCCAGGCGGCTTTATTTGCTTGCGTGTAGGCGAAGATGGATTCAGATGTCATTCCTGTCCGGCCTGAAGTGGAATTTGATTGATGAATTTGAAGCTAACCAAAACCTAAGCCTACAAGTCTTTCGAACTTCAGGCAATCAGGGGTCAGCCTTTTACAACACACGCAGTGTTAGCGATTACCACTTAATGCGAATGTGGCAGCATTATTTACTTCAAATCGGCCCAGCCGTGTGATACGCAGTTGGGGATAGCGAGGCAGTTTGCGGCCCAGGAAAATGGAAGGGCGCTACCTTAGGCTTTACTTCCCCACTTGCACCATCTTCATCGCCGACGCGATCAAGGCCGACACCTCGCTCATATTGCTAGGCACGATCAGCGTGGTAGTCGCGTCGGTGGCTACACGGGAATAGGCATCCACCGCGCGTTCTGCTACTTTCAGTTGGACGGCTTGCTCGCCGCCGGGTTGGCGGATTGCGGCGGCGATGCGTTCAATCGCTTCGGCGGTCGCATTGGCTACCGCAGTGATGGAGGCGGCTTCGCCGGCTGCTTTGTTGATGACCGCTTGCTTCTCGCCTTCAGAGCGGGCGATAAAGGCTTCGCGCTCACCGGTGGCGATGTTGATCTGTTCTTGGCGGCGACCTTCGGAGGCGGCGATCAGGGCGCGCTTTTCGCGTTCGGCGGTAATTTGCTGCTGCATGGCGTGCAAAATTTCTTTGGGCGGCGTCAGGTCTTTGATCTCGTAGCGCAGCACTTTGACACCCCAGTTCAGCGCCGCTTCGTCAATGGCTGCTACCACTTGACCGTTGATTAGGCTGCGTTCTTCAAAGGTTTTGTCCAGTTCCAGCTTGCCGATGACTGAGCGCAGCGAGGTCTGGGCTAGCTGCGAAATCGCCACCAAATAATTCGACGAACCGTAGCTCGCGCGCATGGCGTCGGTCACCTGAAAGTAGAGGATGCCGTCCACCTGCAGTTGCGTGTTGTCCCGTGTGATGCAGACCTGACTGGCAATGTCCAGCGGTATCTCTTTAAGCACATGTTTATAGGCTACCCGGTCGATAAACGGCACCAAAAAATTCAGGCCAGGCGTCAGCGTGCCCTGGTACTTGCCCAAGCGCTCGATGACCCAGGCATGCTGCTGGGGCACCACCTTGACCGACTGCGTGATAAATATGACTGCGATAACCAGTAGGACGATAGCGATTTCCATGATGTTTCTCCCTTAAGTTTTTTCAAGCACTAGGCGGCTGCCCTGGACTTCGACAACCCGGTGTTCACCGGGCTCGGACGTGACACCGGGCCTGTGCATAGCGGTCCAATTGGCGCCACGGTAGTGCACTTGCGTGCTGCCATCCGGAGCCCATACCTCGACACTAACCAGTGCGCCGATGTCCAGATTCACATTAGGGTTGGATTGGGCTTCGGGTTCGGCACCGCGCACCTGTTTCAAACGGCGCCACAGCAGCACCGCCGCGCCGCCGACCACTGCGGCGACCACCAGCTGTACCGTAAGCGGGCTTCCCGCTTGCGCGGCCACCGCCCCTGCGGCCATGCCCAGGGACAGCCTCAGCAGGTAAAAACTGCCGATCAAGAGCTCGGCGGCCACCGTAATACCGGCCAAAACCCACCAAATGGTTGACGGTTCCATGAGAATTTCCTCCTGTTTACACGCTTTTCTGGAGTGTATTGTGCGCCCGGCTTTGAACAATGCAAGCCTGCTGAAGTAATAAATCCGTACACTTGCGCCTCTTTTTGACATATGGCCTGCGCCGGAGCCCTTAAATGAAGTTTCGCTTCCCTATCATCATCATTGATGAAGACTTTCGCTCGGAGAACACCTCGGGGCTAGGCATACGGGCCTTGGCCCAAGCGATAGAGACCGAGGGCTTTGAGGTGTTGGGCGTCACCAGTTACGGCGATCTGAGCCAGTTTGCTCAGCAGCAAAGCCGTGCCAGTGCGTTCATTTTGTCAATTGACGACGAAGAATTCACCCCCGGCCCGGACCTGGACCCTGCGGTGCTCAATCTGCGCAACTTTATTGAAGAAGTGCGCCGCAAAAACCTGGACGTTCCGATTTACGTCTATGGCGAGACCAAGACCAGTCGCCATATCCCCAATGACATCTTGCGCGAGTTGCACGGCTTTATCCATATGTTTGAGGACACGCCCGAGTTCGTAGCGCGTCACATCATTCGTGAGGCCAAGAGCTACCTCGAAGGCGTGCAACCACCGTTTTTCAAAGCCTTGCTGGACTATGCGGAAGACGGCTCGTATTCCTGGCATTGCCCTGGGCACTCCGGTGGCGTAGCCTTTTTGAAAAGCCCGGTGGGCCAGATGTTCCACCAGTTTTTTGGCGAGAACATGTTGCGCGCCGACGTGTGTAACGCGGTGGAAGAGTTGGGCCAGTTGCTGGACCACACCGGCCCGGTAGCTGCGTCAGAACGTAATGCGGCGCGTATCTTTAACGCCGACCATTGCTTTTTCGTGACCAACGGCACCAGCACCAGCAACAAAATGGTCTGGCACCATACAGTGGCGCCCAACGACATCGTGGTGGTAGACCGCAACTGCCACAAATCCATCTTGCACGCCATCATCATGACCGGTGCGATTCCGGTCTTTCTCAAGCCTACGCGCAACCATTTCGGCATCATCGGGCCGATTGCCAAAGAAGAGTTTGAGCCCGCCGCCATTCGCGCCAAGATCAAGGCTAACCCGCTGGTTAAAGAGCATTTGGGTGAAGTGGATGTCAACACCATCAAGCCGCGCGTGCTGACGCTGACCCAGTCCACCTACGACGGCGTGCTCTACAACACCGAGACCGTGAAAAACATGCTGGACGGTTATGTGGAGAACATCCACTTTGACGAAGCCTGGTTGCCGCACGCGGCCTTCCATCCGTTTTACGGCAGCTACCACGCCATGGGCAAAAAGCGCAAGCGCCCTAAAGAGGCCATGGTGTATTCCACGCAATCGATTCACAAGCTGCTGGCCGGTATCAGCCAGGCCAGCCATGTGTTGGTGCAGGACTCGCAAACCGTCAAGCTAGACAAGCATTTGTTCAATGAAGCCTACCTGATGCACACCAGCACCAGCCCGCAGTACAGCATCATCGCCAGCTGCGACGTAGCCGCCGCCATGATGGAGCCACCCGGCGGGACCGCCTTGGTCGAAGAAAGCATTCTGGAAGCCTTGGATTTCCGCCGCGCCATGCGCAAAGTGGACGAGGAATACGGCCAGGACTGGTGGTTCAAAGTCTGGGGGCCAGACGGAATAGCCGACGAGGGCGTTGGCCGCGCGGACAACTGGAAATTGAAGGGCGAAGCGGCCAAAGCCAAGGCTGGCGTCAACTGGCACGGCTTTGGCAAGATGGCCACCGACTTCAATATGCTGGACCCGATCAAGGCCACCATCGTGACGCCGGGCTTGGACCTCAGTGGCAAGTTTGCCAAGCAAGGCATACCGGCCAGCATCGTCACCAAGTTTTTGGCCGAGCACGGGGTGGTGGTGGAAAAGACCGGTTTGTACAGCTTCTTCATCATGTTCACCATCGGCATTACCAAAGGCCGCTGGAACAGCATGCTCACCGCCTTGCAGCAGTTCAAAGATGATTACGCCAAGAACCAGCCCATGTGGCGCGTGCTGCCGGAGTTTGTACAGAAATATCCGCGCTACGAAAAAATGGGCCTGGCCGATTTGTGCCAACACGTACACCAGCTTTATGCCAAGTACGACATCGCCCGCCTGACGACCGAGATGTACCTGAGCGACCTAACGCCCGCCATGAAGCCTAGCGACGCCTATGCACACATTGCTTTGCGTAAAACCGAACGGGTGGAAATCGATCACTTAGAAGGCCGCATTACCGTGGGCCTGGTCACGCCTTACCCACCCGGCATTCCGCTGCTGATTCCCGGCGAAGTGTTCAACAAGAAAATTGTGGACTACCTCAAATTCGCCCGCGAGTTCAATGCTTTATGCCCAGGATTTGAAACCGACATCCACGGTCTGGTCGAGGAAACCGACGACAGCGGCAAAACGCGTTACTACGCCGATTGCGTTCGGGCTTAAAAAAAAGGAGCGCCTCGGCGCTCCTTTTTCGCATGCAAGCCGATTGCTATTCGGTTTGCACACCCATGGTTTTGTTAAACCCGCCATCGACAAAAGTGATTTCGGCAGTCACGCCCGATGCTAAATCGCTTAACAAAAACGCGGCTACGTTGCCCACGTCTTCGAGGGTGACGTTGCGGCGGATGGGGGAGGCATCGGCCACCACTTTGAGCAGTTTGCCGAAGTCTTTGATGCCGCTAGCAGCCAGGGTTTTGATGGGGCCGGCGCTGATGCCGTTGACGCGAATGCCGCGCGGGCCTACGGCTTCGGCCAGGTAGCGCACCGAGGCTTCGAGCGAGGCTTTGGCCAGGCCCATGGTGTTGTAGTTGGGGATGATGCGGTCCGCGCCCAGGTAGCTCAGCGTCAGCAGGGCCGAGCCGGGACGTAAGCGGGGCAGGGCGGCTTTGGCCATGGCGGGGAAACTGTAGGCGCTGATGTCGTGCGCAATCTTGAAGGCCTCGCGGCTGATACCTTCCAAAAAATTGCCGGCAATCGCTTCGCGCGGTGCGAAGCCGATGGCGTGCACAAAACCATCAAACTGCGGCCAGTGCGCACCCAGGTCGGCAAAGAGTTGGTCAATTTGCGCATCACTACCCACATCGCAGTCAAACACCAGCGTGGAATCAAACTCGGCGGCAAATTCAGTGATGCGCTCTTTGAAGCGCTCGCCCACGTAGCTAAAAGCCAGCTCCGCGCCCTGCGCCCGGCAAGCCTTGGCGATGCCGTAGGCAATCGAGCGGTTGGACAGTACGCCGGTGATCAGTAATTTTTTGCCTGCTAAAAAGCCCATGTTCGTCGATGCCCCGTGTAGATGTCAACGCTGATTGTCGCACGCAGCTTTAGCGCATAAACACGTAGGCGGCTAGCGCCAGTACGACGATGGCGCCGCCGATGAGTACGCCTATGCCTGGGCCTTCGTTGCTGTCTGCGGTCGGCGCCGGTGCGGTGGCGGCATCTTGTGCGGGCGCGGCATAGGCCTCGGGATAACGGGCCTGCATGGCCAGATCAAAACGCTTGAAGAAATCTTCGGCCAGTGACTTGGCTACGCCGTCAATCAGTCTCTGGCCCATTTGCGCCACTTTTCCGCCCACCGACGCGTGCACTTCATAGCTCAGGGTGTTACCACGGCCATGGGGCGTGAGCAGTACTTTGGCATTGCCTTTGCCAAAACCGGCCGGGCCGCCCTGGCCTTCAAAGCTAATCGTATAGCTATGCGGCGGATGGATATCCGACAGCGTGATCTTGCCGGTGAACTTGGCCGATACCGGACCGATTTTCAGGGCCATACCGATGCTGAAAGTGTCGGGCCCATTGGCCTCTACTTTGTCGCAGCCGGGAATACATTGCTTTAGGACTTCGGGGTCGTTGAGTGCGTCCCAAGCTTGTTCTTGCGTGATCGCCAGATCGCGGCTTCCTTGCATTTCCATGGTGTTTCCTTTCGTCGCTATTCAAAACGTTGCCGCTATGGCCTTATTGCTTCATCAGTTTGGCCAGGCTGCTGGCCAGGTCTTCCAGTTTGGTCAGGTTATGGATCGATACCATAGCGTGTGCCACCTGATTCAGTGCTTGTGCGCCCTGGGCCAGCGGCGCGTAGCCATCAAAGCGCAGCAAGGGGTTGAGCCACAAAATACGGCGCGTGTGCAGCTTCAGCCAGGCCAGTTCCTGCGCCAACTCTTGCGGCTCGCCCGTGTCCAATCCATCGGTCACGATCAGCACCATGGTACGCCGCCCCACCAGCGTGCGCGCATGGTGCTCGCGCAAGCTTGCAAGCGACTTACCCAGCTGGGTGCCACCAGCAAAGTCTTCAATCAAGGCATTGGCATAGTCCAGCATCGCGTCGGTGTCGCCCAGCTTGAAGGCGCCGGTCAACTCGGTGAGTTGCGTACCAAAGGCAAATACCGCGCGGCGCGGGTGCTTGCGCGTGGCGGCATGTAAAAAGGCCAGCAGCAAGCGCGCATAGCGCTCCATCGAGCCCGATACATCTACCAGCACCAGCAGAGGTAAGGGCTGCTGGCGGCGTTCGCGCTTAGGCAAGTGCAGAGTTTCACCACCCAGGCGCACGGCGCTGCGCAGCACGCCGGACCAATGCAACTGGCTTCCCTTGGCGCCCGGACGCATACGGCGGCTGGCATGCTGCGGCAGGGGCAGGGCAATGTCGCGGGCCAGGCGCTCGACCAGACGGTATTCGCTGGCGGACAAGGCGTTGAAGTCCGCGTGGCGCAGTCGGTGGATGTCGCTGGCCGTCATGGCGGCGTCAAAGTCTACTTTTTGGTCTTCGGTTTTGGGTTTGGCTTGCTGGGCGCGTATTTTGGGCGGCGATAAGGCTTCGCGCACTCGGGGCCGACGCTTGCTGGGCTCTGCCTTACCCTCGGCGCTGGGCAGCATTTGCGACAAGAGCTTGTGCGCCATATTCGGGTCGCGGAAAAAGGCTTCGAAGAGTTCGCGAAACACCGCGCGGTCTTGCTCGCGGCTGATTAACACCGATTCCATCGCAGCGCTCAGGTCGTGCCGATCCGCCAGACCGACTTCCAATGCTGCTTGCGCGCACAGGCCGATGCGCGCGCTGTCCACCTGCACACCGGCCCGGCGCAGCGTGCGCCCGAAAGCGGCCAGATTGCCCGCCAACTTGCCGGTGCGCGAATCACCCAGAGTCATGCGGCTGCGTCAGCTTCAGGGGGAGGGGCGAGCACGTCCTGCGCCAGCGCCAGGGTGAGGGCGGCGACGTCTTCGCGCTGCTTGAACATAATGCCTGCGGTATCGCTCATGATTTCGGGGTCCAGCTCCAGCGTATCGAGCGCCACCAAAGCCTTGGCCCATTCCACGCTCTCGGCGATACCAGGCGCACGCTGGAACGCGTTGGAAAACGGTTGGTTGCGAAGGCGAGTCACCACGTCGGCCACTTGCTGCGCCAGTTGGGCCGATGCGCCAGGCACCTGCGCGCTGATGATGGCTAGCTCGCGGTCCCGGTCTGGGTAATCCAGCCAGTGGTAGAGGCAGCGCCGTTTGACCGCGTCATTGAGTTCGCGGGTGCGGTTGCTGGTCAGGATGGTGACTGGCTTGACCACGGCGCGCACGGTACCGATTTCCGGGATGCTGACCTGGTACTCACCTAGGTATTCGAGCAAAAAGGCTTCGAAGGGCTCGTCGGCACGGTCCACCTCGTCAATCAGCAGCACTGCGCCGGGCGCCGGTGCTTGCAAGGCTTGTAGCAAGGGGCGGCGAATCAGGTAACGGTCCTGGTAGACCTCGCGCTCCATAGCGTCCACCGCAGGCGCTGCGCCTTGCGCGCTTTCGGAATAGCTCTGCGCGGCCCGCATATGCAGCAATTGCGCGGCGTAATTCCACTCGTACAGCGCATCGCGCTGTTCCAAGCCGTCGTAGCATTGCAAGCGCAGCATCTGGCGTTGCAGGGCAATGGCCAGGGCCTTGGCCAGTTCAGTTTTACCAACACCGGGCTCACCCTCCAGCAGCAAAGGACGCTCTAGCTTGAGCGCCAAAAAAACGGCGGTGGCCAGACGCCGATCCGCAAAATAGCCGGCCTGGCGCAAGGCTTCGACCAGGGCATCGATGGAGGGAAAGAGGTTCATGGCTGGGCTCAAAAAAATGGCCCCGCGTTGTGCACACGGGGCCTTGTTGCGCCGGCGTTTAAGCCGGAAGTGGCATCAGGCCAGGCAGTGTGCCACAGCCCGCTGCGTCAAGACGCTGATCAGGTTGGCCCGGTAGGCTGCGGTGGCATGGATGTCGGCGTTCAGGCCATCAGCATCCACATGCACCGAGGCGGCAGAGGCCACGGTAAAGCTCTTATTGAGGGCGTCTTCCAGCCCTTTGTGGCGGAAAACACCTTGGCCAGCACCGGTGATGGCAACACGCACACCGCCCGCGGTTTGGGCCAAGAATATGCCCACGAGCGCAAAGCGCGAAGCCGCTTGTACGAACTTCATATAAGCCGCCGATTTGGGTTGGGGAAAGCTGATCGCGGTGATCAACTCGCCTGCCTCTAAGGCAGTGGTGAACATGCCTTGGAAAAAGTCATCGGCTTCGATGCGGCGCTTATTGGTGTGAACGGTTGCACCCAAGCCCAATACCGCGCTGGGGTAGCAGGCGGAAGGGTCGTTGTTGGCGACCGAACCACCCAGGGTGCCCATGGCGCGGACCTGGCGGTCCCCGATGTGCGATGCCAGATCGGCCAGCGCCGGAATCATGGCCTGCACGGTGTTGCTATTGGCAACGTCCATGTGGCGCGTCATGGCACCGATCACCACGGAATTGCCGTTGGGCTCAATGCCCGCCAATTCTTTCACGCCACCCAAATCGACCAAACGGCCGGGTTGGGACAGGCGCATCTTCATGGAGGGAAGCATAGTTTGACCGCCGGCCAGAACCTGGCCACCGGAAACCGCTGCGCTTACGGCATCAGCCAGGGAAGCAGGCCGGTCTAGTGTGAATGCATACATGTGAGAGTTCCTTTGCTGCTTTAGGCTTTGGCTGCCTGAATGGCTTCCCAGACGCGGTGGGGCGTGGCGGGCATGTCAAATTCTTTGACACCCAGACCATGCAGCGCGTCGAGCACGGCATTGATAACGGCCGGTGGCGACCCAATGGCGCCGGCTTCGCCGCAACCCTTGGTGCCCAGCGGGTTGTGGGTGCAAGGGGTGCAGATGTTGCCGATTTTGAAATCAGGGAAGTCGTCGGCGCGGGGCATGGCGTAGTCCATGAAAGAGCCGGTGAGCAACTGGCCGGTTTCGCGGTCATACACACAGTTTTCCATCAGGGCTTGGCCAATACCTTGCACCAATCCACCATGCACCTGGCCTTCGACAATCATCGGGTTGATGATGGTGCCAAAGTCATCCACAGCGGTGAATTTTTCCACGCGTGTCACGCCCGTTGCCGGGTCGATTTCCACTTCGCAGATATAGGTGCCTGCGGGGAAAGTGAAGTTGGTCGGGTCGTAGAAGGCGGTTTCGTTCAGGCCGGGCTCTAGCTTGTCCAGCGGGTAGTTGTGCGGTACGTAGGCGGTGAGCGCCACTTGGCCGAAAGTCACCTTTTTGTCGGTGCCTTTGACGGTGAATTCGCCGTTGGCAAATTCGACGTCGGCATCGCTGGATTCCATCAAATGGGCCGCGATTTTCTTGGCCTTGGTCTCAATCTTGTCCAGCGCCTTCATGATGGCCGCACCGCCCACCGAAATGGAGCGCGAACCGTAGGTGCCCATACCAAAGGGGACGCGACCGGTATCGCCGTGCACCACATCGACGGCGTCGACCGCCACGCCCAAACGGGCGGCAACGACTTGGGCAAACGTAGTTCCATG
>CANNEW010000047.1 GCA_947503685.1 Comamonadaceae bacterium
GGCATCGATTCCGAGCTGGTCTACCCGGACTTCATCCAGAAAGCGGTGCCATCCATGGACATGAGCTGCGCCGGACACGCCCCCATCTTGGGTGCCCTGTACCACGCGCCCGGTGCCATTGCGCGGCACGACGCGGTAGCCTGGGGTTACGGCCGTGGGGCCGATATGCGCGGTGTCGAGATCCACCAGCAAACCCGCGTGCTCGACATCATGACCCAGAGCGGTCGGGTCACCGGCGTAAAGACCTCGCGCGGCGATATCGCCTGTGGCAAGGTGCTTTGCGCCGTAGCTGGCTCCACGCCGCGCATCCTGAAAATGCTGGGCTTGCGTAGCCCCATTTACATCCACCCCCTGCAAGCCATGGTCAGCGAACCCATGAAGCAGTGGCTCGATCCGATTCTGGTTTCGGGCAGCTTGCACGTCTATATCAGCCAGACCGCGCGCGGCGAATTGGTCATGGGCGCATCGCTGGACCCCTACGAGCTGCATTCCACCCGCTCGACGCTGGACTTCACCGAGAGCCTGAGCGCCCACATGGTGGAGATGCTGCCCCAGTTGTCGCAAGCCAAAGTCGTACGCCAGTGGGCGGGTATGGCCGATATGACGCCCGATTTCGCGCCCATCATGGGCAAGACGCCCGTGGAGGGCTTTTATCTGGATGCCGGTTGGGGGACCTGGGGCTTCAAGGCCACGCCGGTTTCCGGCAAAACCATGTCCTACACCGTGGCCAATGACCGGGCGCATCCACTGATTGAAGGCTTTGCTTTTGACCGTTTTGAGCGCTACGCGCTCACCGGCGAAAAAGGCGCGGCCTCGGTCGGACATTGAAGCAGCCCGCAGGCACATACCAGACCCACGCACCATGAAAATCATGACCTGCCCCATCAACGGCCCGCGCCTGATTTCGGAGTTCGCTTACTGGGGTGAATGTAAAACCATGCCGGAGCCGGCCGACTGTACCGATACGCAATGGGCGGACTATGTGTTCAACAAAAGTGGCGCGCCCGGAATAAAGCATGAATGGTGGTGCCACACGCCCAGCAATACCTGGTTTATTGCAGTGCGTGACACCATGTCTGATGTGATTGAAAAGACCTTTCTCTATGGCCAGCAGTAATTCCATGCGCTTACCTGCGCAGCCCGGCGAGTGGTTAGACCGCGACGCAGTCCTGCCCTTTCGCTTTGAAGGGCGTAGCTACAGCGGTTTTGCTGGTGACAGCATCAGCGCCGCCCTGTGGGCCGCGGGGCAGCACACGCTGGGTCGCTCCTTCAAATACCACCGCCCACGCGGCGTGTTGACACTGGCCAACCATGACATCAATGTGATGCTGCAAACGCCGCAGGCCATGAACATCCGCGGCGACGTGGAGGCGCTGCGCACGGGCATGGAGTTGGTCGCGGTCAATACCGCCGGGGGCGTGGAGAACGACCGCAACCGCTTCATGGGCCTGCTGGCGCGTTTTCTACCGGTGGGCTTTTACTACAAAGCTTTCCACACCAAGATGCTGTTCCCCTTATGGGAGCGGGTGATCCGCGAATTCTCCGGGCTGGGTAAGCTCGATCTGGCGAAACCGGCCTTGCACACGCCCAAACGCTATGATTTTTGCGATGTGCTGGTGATCGGCGCGGGCGTTTCGGGTTTGCAAGCGGCTTTGCACGCAGCGCGGGCCGGGGCCCAGGTCGTGGTGGTAGACGAAAACGCCCGCAGCGGTGGTAGCGCCAGCTTTCAGCTAGGCGCCGATACCGCGCCATTGGCGGCATTGCGCGAACTGCAAGCTGCGGTGGCAGCGCAGCCGCTCATCCGCCTGCTCACTGACACAGTTGCTGCCGGTTACTACGCGGATCACTGGGTCGCGCTGGTGGACGCGCAGCGCATGACCAAGCTGCGGGCCAAGGCCGTGGTGGTAGCCAGCGGAGCCTTCGAATTGCCTGCGGTATTCCGTCACAACGATATTCCCGGCATCATGACCGCCGGTGCAGCGCAACGCCTGATCAACCGCTATGCGGTGCGTCCCATGCACACTGCGGTGGCGCTGGTGGCCAACAGCGAAGGTTTCACTGCCGTACTCGATGCCCTGCGCGCGGGCGTGAAAGTCGCCGCTGTTGCCGATATGCGCATGCAAGCGCCGGCCTGTGTCGCACGTGAGGCCGTTTGCGCGGCTGGTGTGCGCGTGCTGGACGGCTGGGCAATTTACGAAGCCCATGCCGGCGACAGCGGGCGCCGGCTCACCGGTGTGACGCTTGCGCCCCTGCTGACCCATGGTGATGCGGATGCCGGCGCTAGCGAACACCTGGCCTGCGACGGCGTCATCATGAGCGTGGGCTACGCCCCTGCCGCCAATTTGCTGTACCAGGCCGGCACGTCCATGGGCTGGTCCGATACCGTGCAGCAGTTTGTACCGGCCACCTTGCCAGCGGGCGTTTTTGCCTGCGGGCGCGTCAACGGTGTGTACGACAGCGCGGCTAAGGCGCTGGACGGCCAGCGCGCCGGCCTGCTGGCCGCAGCCCATTGCGGCTTCGCGAGCAGCCAAGAGCTGCCAGTTGTACCTGCGCCACTGCATTGCCCGAGCCACCCCTGGCCCATCGTGGCCCATCCCAAGGGTAAGAACTTTGTCGATTTCGACGAGGACCTGCAACTCAAAGATTTTTACAACGCGGCGCAAGAGGGCTACGACAACATCGAGCTGATGAAGCGCTACACCACCAACGGTATGGGCCCCAGCCAGGGCAAGCACTCCAATATGACGGCACTGCGGGTGCTGGCGCGCATCACTGGCAAAACCCCTATCGAGGTCGGCACTACCACCGCGCGACCGTTCTACCATCCGGTGCCAATTTCCCACCTGGCCGGGCGCGGTTTCACCCCCGAGCGGCACACCCCCATGCGGGCCCTGCATGCGCAAGCCGGTGCGGTCTGGATGGCGGCGGGTATGTGGCAGCGCCCCGAATACTATGCGGTAGCTGGCAGATCGCGCATCCAATGCATACGCGAAGAGGCGATGAATGTGCGCGAAAAAGTGGGCATCATCGACGTGGGCACACTGGGCAAGCTCGAAGTCATCGGCCCGCAAGCCGCCGAATTTTTAGAACGCATCTACATCTCGCGCTACGCCAATCTGGCGGTGGGCATGACCCGCTATGCAGTGATGTGCGACGAATCTGGCGTTGTGATTGATGACGGCGTGGTTGCACGCCTGGGTGAGCAGCATTTTTATTTCACGACCACCACCTCCGGTGCGGCCACGGTGTACCGCGAACTCTCGCGCCTGAACACCCTGTGGCGTATGGACTGCGGCATTGTCAACCACACGGGTGCGTTTGCCGGCGTGAATGTGGCCGGTCCTCAGGCGCGCCAGTTGCTGGCCACGCTGACCAGCGCCGATCTGGACGGTACCGCTTTCCCTTACCTCGGCGTACGCGCCATAGAGGTTGCCGGGATTGCGGCGCGCGCCATGCGGGTGGGTTTTGTCGGGGAGTGGGGCTATGAGATCCATGTGCCGGCCGAGCACGGCGCTGCGCTGTGGCAGGCCCTGATGCAAGCCGGAGCCAAGCTGGGCATACGCCCCTTCGGCGTGGAGGCACAGCGCTTACTACGACTGGAGAAGGGCCACATCATTATTGGCCAGGACACAGATGGCTTGAGCGTGCCGCGCGAAGCGTCTTTGGGCTGGGCGACCAAGTTGGACAAATCGTTTTTCATCGGTCAGCGTAGCCTGCAGGCGATTGCCAAACAGCAGCAAAAGCAGACACTGGTTGGCTTCACCTTGGAGATTCCCGGCATGGACGCCAGTCAGGACAGCCACCCCGCGATGCCCTCAGAAAGCCACCTGGTCATCGTGGATGGCGAGATCAGCGGACGTATCACCAGCGTAGCGTTCAGCCCGGCGCTGGGGCGGGTCATCGGCATGGCCTATGTCACACCGGCGCTCAGCGCGGTGGGCACCCGCCTGCCGATACGCCTGACCAGCGGCACTATGGTGGAAGCGCAGGTGGTGGCACTACCGTTCTACGACGCTGCCGGTGCCCGCCAAAAGGAGGCCAGCGCATGAACATCGTGACGCATGCGCCACGCCGCGCTTCGCCCTGCGAGTCAGCGCATCACTGGAGCGCCCAAGCCTCGGGCCCTGTCGCAGCTGACCTGACCCTGACCGACCGGTCGCTACAGTCCCCCCGCTGGGGCTGCAAAGGACCTGCAGCGCCGCAGTGGCTGGCCGAACAGGGCTTGCCTGTGCCGCCGGCGTACAACCGCTACCGTGAACTGGCGACCGGTGGCTTAGTCGCGCGCCTGGGTGTCACCGAATTTTTGATTGAAGCTGAGGCCGCCACGCTAGGCCTGCTGCAAGATGCTGCCATGCCCGCAGGGCGGGTCCATGGCTTGTATCCGGTCTTGCGCCAGGACGCAGCCCTGCAGCTGGAGGGCCCGGCCCTGCACACGCTGTTGCGGCAAGTCTGCTCGGTCGATTTGCAGGCCCGTGAGAACCCGCCGGACGCGGTGTTCTTGACCACCCTGGTGGGCGTTGGTGTAACTCTGCTGTGGCGCGGTGACGCCTTGCTGCTGTGGGCCGACGGCACCATGGGCAGTTATTTATGGGACACGCTGGCAGAGGTGGCGCGCGATTGCGGCAGCCTGCGCAGGTGCCCTATGCCTTGAATTTTTTTAATAAGAACCCCCAACCTGTGCCAAAACCCAAGGAGACACACAATGAATCGAGACGAGGCTAAGAAATTTTTCAAAGACAACAACGTACGCTATGTGCTGGCGCAGTTTGTTGATATCCACGGCGCGGCCAAAGCCAAAGCGGTCCCGGTATCGCACTTTGATGAAGTGCTCGACACCGGCGCGGGTTTTGCCGGTTTTGCGGTGTGGGGGCTGGGTATTCAGCCGCACGGGCCCGATTTCATGGCGCGTGGTGACCTCGGCGCTGTTAGCTTGGTGCCCTGGCAACCCGGCTTTGCCCGCATCGTCTGTGATGGCCATGTGCACGGCAAACCTTGGGAACACGACAGCCGCGTGGTACTGAAAAAACAGGTGGCCCTGCTCAAGGAACAAGGTCTGACTTTCTTTACGGGTCTGGAGCCCGAGTTCTCGGTCTTGCGCCGTGACGAGCAGGGCAACATCGTGCCCTGCGATGCCAGCGATACCTTGCAAAAACCCTGTTACGACTACAAGGCCTTGTCTCGCACCCGCGAATACATGGACCGCTTGGTGACGGCGGCCATTGGCTCTGGGCTGGATGTCTACCAGATCGACCATGAAGACGGCAACGGCCAATTCGAGATCAACTACACCTATGGTGACTGTCTGACCTCGGCCGACCAGTTCATCGGCTTCAAGATGGCTGCCGCCGAGATTGCCAACGACATGGGGCTGATCTGTTCCTTCATGCCCAAGCCCTTTAGCAACCGCCCGGGCAATGGCATGCACATGCACATGTCCATGGGCGATGGCAAGCGCAACCTGTTTGAAGACAAATCCGACAAGCGCGGGCTGGACTTGTCCGCTATGGCCTACCACTTCCTGGGCGGTGTGCTCAAGCACGCCAAAGCCTTGACCGCCATTTGCTGCCCCACCGTCAACTCCTATAAGCGCTTGGTGGTCGGGCGCTCGCTCACCGGCGCAACTTGGGCCCCTGCTTATGTGAGCTACGGCAACAACAACCGCTCCTGCATGGTGCGCATACCGGGCGGGCGCTTGGAACTGCGCGTGCCCGATGGTGGATGCAACCCTTACCTGGCCGCAGCAGCGGTGATTGCCGCAGGCATGGATGGCATGAAAAATCAGATCGATCCAGGCGACCCGGTCAACGAAAACCTCTACGAGATGAGCCCTGCGGAGCTACACAGCCGGGGCATTGAGACGCTGCCGCAAAACCTCAACGAAGCCATTGACGCATTGGAAGCAGACCGCGTGATCATGGATGCACTCGGTCCGGTGGCGCAGACCTTTGTGGATCTCAAGCGCATGGAGTGGGTGGAATACATGCGCCACGTTTCCGACTGGGAAATAAAGACTTACCTCGAATTTTTCTAACCCCTTGCCCAAGGGTTTTGCAAAGGACTGACCATGTGCGGAATTATTGGATTACTGATTAAAAAGCCTGCGCTGCGCAGCGAACTAGGGCGCTGGATGACGCCCATGCTGATCGGCATGACCGAGCGCGGACCGGACTCGGCCGGTTTGGCTGTTTTCAGCGATCCGCTAAGCGACGCGCATGCCCGCAAGATCAGCGTGTACTCGGGTCTGACCGCGCTGGGTTCGGGCTTTGACTGGCAAGCACTGGCTGCAGCGCTGGAGAAACACCAGGGCAGCGTGGTGACAGTACAGACCAAGGACAACCACGCCATCATCACCGTCACCGGTGACCCGGTGCATGCACAACATTTCATCAAGGCCTATGACCCGCGGCTGCATTTGCTCTCTTTGGGTCGCAGCATTGATTTGTACAAAGACGTCGGCCTGCCGGCTGCCGTGGCACAGCGCTATGACTTTTCGCACATGACGGGCTCGCACGTGGTGGGCCACACCCGCATGGCCACCGAGTCGGCGGTGACGCCGGATCGGGCGCATCCGTTTACCGCCGGCCAGGACTTCTGCATGGTGCACAACGGCTCTTTGTCCAACCCCTACCAAATCCGGCGCATGCTGGAGCCGCGCGGCATCAAGTTTGACACCGACAATGACACCGAAAGCGCTTGCCGTTTTATCGAATGGCGCATGCGTGAAGGCGACGATCTAAAAACCGCGCTGGAAACCGGTTTTGACGAGCTCGACGGTTTTTACACCCTGCTCATGGGGACCGAGAACCAGCTCGCGCTGATCCGCGATCCCTTTGCCTGCAAACCGGCAGTGATAGCTGAGACCGACGACTATGTGGCCATCGCCTCGGAGTTCCGCTCACTCGCGCACCTGCCCGATATCGACCATGCCTATGTGTTCGAACCCGCACCCCAGGAGATGTATATATGGAAGGCCTAAATTTTGATTTGCGTCAGCAATCAGTGCGAGAACTCAACCAGTACTTGCATAGCGATGCGGGTAAGGCATCGCCTGGAACCATTGAGGTCCATCATCCCGACGGTGCACACAGCATCGCCGCTGGGCTTAACGCCCCAGTCAAAGTAGTGGTGCATGGCCACGCCGGTTACTACGCGGCGGGTATGAATATGCATGCTGATATCACGATCGAAGGCAGCGCTGGGACCGGCGTGGCCGAGAACATGATGAGCGGGCGTGTCCGCGTCAAGGGCTTTGCGAGCAATAGTGCTGGCGCCTCGGCCCATGGGGGTTTGCTGGTGATTGAGGGTAATGCGGCCTTGCGCTGCGGAATTTCCCTCAAGGGCGGCAATATTGTGGTGGGTGGCTCCGTGGGTAGTTTTTCTGCTTTTATGGCACAGGCCGGACGCATGGTGGTGTGCGGCGATGCGGGCGATGGTCTGGGCGACTCTTTATACGAGGCGGTTCTGTATGTCAAAGGCAGCATCAAGTCTTTGGGTGCGGATGCACAGTTGGAGCCCATGGGGGCGCAGGATCTACAAATCGTGACAGATTTGCTTGCACAAGCGGGTATGACCCAGCACCGGGCCGCAGATTTCAAACGCGTCGCTAGCAAGCGTGAGCTCTACCACTGGAACGCCGACGCCAATCAGGAATACTAGAAAGAATGCTATGGAACAAAAGATGAATTTTTTTAAGTCCGCTTCGCACGAAGAGTCCTGGGGCTATGACGCCAAGATGTTGCAGTACATCCGCAACGCTGCGGCACATGGCCTGTACGAGATTCGCGGATTAGGTGCCAAGCGCCAGCTTCCCCATTTTGATGATCTCTTGTTTTTAGCCGCATCACTGTCGCGTTATCCCTTGGAGGGCTATCGCGAGCGCTGCACCACCAAGACCGTGCTGGGTACGCGCTTTGCAAAAAAACCCATCGAGTTAGACATACCGATCACCATCGCTGGCATGAGTTTTGGCGCCTTGTCCGCCAATGTCAAAGAATCGCTGGGACGTGCAGCCACTGAAATGGGCACATCCACCACCACGGGCGACGGTGGCATGACCAAAGAGGAGCGGGACTCTTCTAAAACCTTGGTGTACCAATGTTTGCCTTCTCGCTATGGCTTCAACCCTGACGACGTGCGGCGTGCTGATGCGATTGAGGTAGTCATCGGCCAAGGTGCCAAACCTGGAGGCGGGGGCATGTTGTTAGGCCAGAAAGTCAATCCGCGCGTGGCCAAGATGCGTACCCTGCCCGAGGGCGTTGATCAGCGATCGGCCTCTCGACAACCCGATTGGACGGGTCCCGATGACCTGACCATCAAGATCAATGAATTGCGTGAAATCACCGACTGGGAAAAGCCGATTTACGTGAAGATCGGCGCCACGCGGGTTTTCAATGACGTCAAACTGGCAGTCCATGCGGGTGCTGATGTGGTGGTGGTCGATGGCATGCAGGGCGGTACCGCGGCAACGCAGACCTGCTTTATCGAGCATGTGGGTATTCCCACGCTGGCTGCCCTGCGCCAGGCCGTGGATGCGCTGGAAGACTTGGACATGGTGGGGAAAGTGCAGTTGATCATTTCTGGTGGTATCCGTACTGGCGCCGATGTGGCCAAAGCCCTGGCCATGGGTGCAGATGCCGTGGCATTGGGTCAAGGGGTATTAGTGGCTTTGGGTTGCAACTCGCCAAGTTACATGCAGGATGGAGAGCACATGAGTGCGCTGGCCGAGTACGAGGCCCTGGGTACCGCGCCGGGCTATTGCCATCATTGCCATACGGGAAAATGTCCGGTGGGCGTGACAACCCAGGACGCCATCTTGGAACAGCGTCTGCAGCCCGATGTCGGTGCCAAACGACTGCGCAACTACCTCAAGACGCTCAATATGGAGTTAACCACGATTGCGCGCGCCTGCGGCAAGCAAAACGTCCATCACTTAGAGCGCGAGGACTTGGTGGCGCTCACGGTTGAGGCAGCAGCCATGGCGCGTTTGCCCTTGGCAGGAACCAACTGGATTCCCGGTCACGACGGTAGGTTTTGAGCACGAGTGCATGACCGCGACCATCATTGACGGAAAAGCCGTCGCAAAAGTCCTGCGCAAAAAATATGCGCAGGAGGTTGCTGAACTCAGTGCGGCCGGCGTAGCGCCCGGTTTGGCGGTGATCCTGGTGGGTGACAACCCCGCCTCGCGCCTCTATGTCGGAAACAAAACGCGTGCCTGCCAGGAATGCGGGGTACGCTCCCATTTGCAAGTTTTTCCGGCAGATGTGCCGGAATTTGATGTGCTGCAGGCGATTGGGAAACTCAATCAGCATCCCGAAATTGATGGCATCTTGGTCCAGTTGCCCCTGCCTGCCCATATCGACTTGCGCAAGGTCTTGGCTGCTATTGACGTTGACAAAGACGTCGATGGTTTTCACCTGTACAACGTTGGCGCGCTGGTCGTTGGCAACACCATCTTCCCGCCCTGCACACCCTTTGGCGTGCAATTGCTTCTGGACAGCGCGGGCATCGAGGTGGAGGGAAAGAATGCAGTGATCGTCGGGGCCAGCAACATCGTGGGCAAGCCCATGGCGCTGATGCTGCTGCAACGCGAAGCTACCGTGACCGTATGCCATGCAAAAACCCGAGACCTGGCGCAGCACACCATCTTGGCCGATATTCTGATTGTGGCCGCTGGCAGACCCGGCCTGATCACCGCCCCGATGGTGCGTCAAGGCGCCTGCGTGATCGATGTGGGAATCAACAAACTTCCCGATGGCACGACGGTGGGTGACGTGGACTTTGACTCGGTTAAAGAGCGTGCGGGCTGGATCACCCCCGTACCCGGAGGCGTAGGACCGATGACGGTGACTATGCTCATTGCCAATACCATCCGCTCGGCGCGTCGGCGGGCAGCGCAAAAAACTTACCTTGCCGACGACTCCTTTTGGCAGGCTTAGCGTCTGCTCAGCTTAACTGCGCGGCTTGGTCTTCTCGGGGTCGTAATGCGGGAAGCGCACTACCGTTGCGGCAAGGCGTTTTTGCTGGCCGTCAAGCTTGCCGATTTCCACGGTGGTGCCGATCTCGGCGTGGTGAATGTCCATGCGCGCCAGCGCAATCGTTTTGCCCAGCAAGGGTGATCGCATTGCCGAGGTGATCACACCGACTTGCGCGCGACCGGCGTAAATACCATCGCCATGGCCCACGGCCTGCGCGCTGTCAATGTCCAAGCCCACTAATTTGTGGGCTGGATTGTCTTTGCGCCTTTGCAATGCGGCGCGACCTATGAAGTCATCCGTTTTTCCTTTGAGCGGAACGGTAAAGCCAATACCTGCTTCAAACGGATCGCTTTGGTCAGAAAACTCATAGCCCGCAAATATAAGACCGGCTTCAATACGCACCATGTCCAGGCCGTCCAAGCCCATTGCCGTCAAACCCAGCGGCTGACCTGCAGCCCAGACAGCGTCAAACACGGCGCAAGCATCACGCGGATGGCACCACACTTCATAGCCCAACTCACCCGTATAGCCGGTCCGCGAGACCATGAGCGGCGGGCCACTGGCATCACCTAAGCGGCCCACCGTAAATCGGAACCACTCCAGTTCCGCCAGCGCTGGCTGGTGTGGCGGTGTCCAAATCACTTGCTTTAGCAATGTGCGGCTGGCAGGGCCCTGGATTGCAATATTGTGCAACTGGTCGGTCGAGTTGCGCACCAGTACTTGCAAGCCCAATGCTTTAGCCTGGTCTTGCAGCCACACGCCGCCAAAATCATCCCCGCCGATCCAGCGAAAATTGTCCCGCCCCAACCGCAGCAAGGTTCCGTCATCGAGCATGCCACCGTGCGGGTAGCACATAGCCGAATAGACCACCTGTCCCACGCCGAGTTTTTTGACGTCTCGCGTCAGGCAATGTTGCAATAGCGCTTCGGCGCCGGGTCCGGTAACTTCGAACTTGCGCAATGCCGAAAGGTCGATCAAGACGGCTTTCTCGCGGCACGCCCAGTATTCGGCAATCGCATCGCTTTTGGCATAACTGCGAGCCAGCCAAAACCCCTTGTACTCCACAAAATTGCGCGTCAATTCCGAGGTGCGGGGATGAAAGGCAGACTGACGGCTCATAGTGGGCTCCGATTCGGGGGTCACCCGGTAGGCAATACCGGCGGGGAAACTGTGGGATGCATCAAACACCCGAACCCGGATGTCGGTCGGATTCCAGCCATTGGCTGGGCTGGTGTCGTCCGGACAGGCGGAAGACACGCAGACCAAATCTGTCATTGCGCGCAACAGCACGTAGTCGCCCGGGCGTGACCAGGGTTCGTCCGACCCCACCACGCCATGGCTGTCAATGAAGGTGTTGAAGAAAAAATTGATCGCCATCCAGCCGCGACGACCGGCGATACCAAACTCGGCCAGTGCAGCATTGAAGTTGTCGCTGCAATTGTTATGGCCTGGGTAACCCAAATCGTCGTAGTACTTGGCAGCACAGGCCATGGCAAAAGCGTCGTGTCGGCCTACCGTGTCCTGAACCACTTCGATTAAGCCGGTCATGTCTTGATCGAAATATTTGGCATGCAGTCCCGGCATGGGATAGGCGTGACCCATCAATGTACGTGTGGTCGTCACATCCAGGGGTAACTGCAGACCTTGGTCCAGCTTGGTTTGCGAAAAGCATTGAAAGTCGGTGCATTGCTTGCCATCGACATCGATGATTTGGATGTACTGGCCAGCCTTCACGGCATAAGCCCTGGCACTGGCGCTTTTTACCAAGATATCTTGTAGCGGTTCAAGCCCCGTAAATGGCTGCTCCAGGACAGCCCCGCTCAGGAGCTGGTTTTGCGAAGCGGTCTGGGTGGGCGATAGCGAACCGTCTTCGTTCATCGTTTGCATAAATTCGTCCAATCGCAAAGGCGCAACGCCAGCTTGGCGTTGCTAAGGTCATCGGTGGCTGCCACCTTAGCGCTTGGGCCGCAGATAGGTTTGCATGGAGTCGTCTAAGGCATCTTTCCAGGGCGTGTGGTGTGGCGGCGCCATCGTGCCTGTGATGAGGGATTTGTAGCTGTTGTCACGAAAGCCCATGATGTTTTCCACCTTGTGCTGTTTCCAAGCAAAAAATGCCTCGTTCATGCCTTTGATATCGAAGTCCGGGTAATCGGTGAGATCCACCAAGGACTGCACATAGGCGCCTTGGTATTCAATGGCTTCATGGGAGTCAGCTAGCGCTGCTTCGCGATCTGCCCAGGCTTGGCCGTCGGACTGCATAGTTGGCGCGTCGGGCACTGCAATGCGGCCCAGCATGATGTCGCGGGCAAACCATGCCTGTGCATCAAACATGTTAAAGGTATACCACTGGTCCTGCATCCCCAAGTAAAACACCTTAGGGTTGGCTTCCCAGACCACGCCACGGTACAAATTGCGAGGCCACAGTCGATTGTTGGTCTGCAGACGCAGCGCATCGGGTAGAAAGGGGAAATGGTGCAGATAGCCGGTACACAGAATCACGGCGTCTATCTCCTTGGTACTACCGTCCTTAAAGTGTGCCACCTTGCCTTCTAATTTTTGCAGCAATGGTTTCTCTTCCCAGTTGTCTGGCCAGTCATAGCCCATGGGGCTGGTGCGATGGCTCACTGTGACCGACTTGCAGCCGTATTTCCAGCACTGCGAGCCAATATCTTCCGCCGAATAGCTGGTGCCAATGATCAACACATCCTTGTCCACAAATTCCACGGCGTCGCGAAAATCATGGGCGTGCAAAACCCGTCCTGGGAAGTCTTCAAAGCCGGGGAAGGAGGGCACGTTAGGCGTTGAGAAGTGGCCATTGGCGACCACCACGAAGTCAAATTGCTCCGTGTAGACCCGGTTGTTGACCAGATCGTGCACCGTCACATCAAATAGCTGGGTGCTTTCGTCGTAATGGACGTTGCGAACAGGGGTGCGAAAACGTATCCAT
>CANNEW010000048.1 GCA_947503685.1 Comamonadaceae bacterium
AGCGGGCACCGGTCACTTCTATACGACCAGCAAAAATAAGAAAACCATGCCCGAGAAAATGCTGATCAAGAAATTTGATCCCAAAGCACGCAAGCATGTGGACTACAAAGAAACCAAATTGAAGTAATACTTCGAACCGGTACCCAAGAAAAAGCCCGCGATAGCGGGCTTTTTCTTTGCGTCGAAGGTGGACTGCGCAGACAGCTCCAGCCAGACAGAGCAGGCGCCTAGGGCGCCCGACCGCTGCGCTTAGGCCAGTTGGGTGGAACGCAGTTTGAAGGAGAACTCGCGCAGGGTGGCAATACCGCTATCCTCGGCCCGGTGGCACCAGGCGGCTAAATCGGAGGTGAGTTGCTCGCGGGACACGGCAGTGTTGAGCCACATCTGACGCAATTCCTCACGCATGGTGACCATTTTGTCCAGCGCCGGCGAGGCCGCACGGGCCAGCGCGAGTTGCGGGATCGCCGCTGCCGGGATATTTTCGGCATAGCGGTGCGCCCACAATTTGGCCGCTTTGATAGCTGCCGTATCCGCGCTGCGGGCTTTCATGGCCGCCAGTTCCTGACGCACAGTGGCCTGCATTTGTTTTGCAAAACTGGCCATGATTTCATAGCGATTGGCAATCAGCGCTTCTAGGGTCTTTTCGTCCGCCACCGGGCGCACATCGCCATAGGCAGCTTTGGGCGGTGTTTTCTTCACATGCGCCAGACCGGCGAACTGCAGCATCGAGATATACATCCAGCCAATATCAAACTCGTAGGGCTTGACCGAGAGCTTGGCCGAGGTGGGGTAGGTGTGGTGGTTGTTATGCAGTTCCTCGCCGGCAATGATGATGCCCCAAGGCGAGATATTGGTGCTGGCGTCAGGGGACTCGAAGTTGCGATAGCCCCAAAAGTGCGCAGCGCCATTGATGATGCCCGCAGCCGTAATCGGCGTCCAGGCCATTTGCACCGCCCACACCGTCAGACCCAGGGCGCCGAACAGCGAGACGTCAATAATCATCATCAAGCCTACGCCCTGCCAGGAGAAGCGGGTGTAGAGATTGCGCTCAATCCAGTCGTCCGGCGTGCCGTGCCCGTAGCGCGCGATGGTTTCTTTGTTTTTGGACTCGGCCCGGTATAACTCAGCGCCTTGGAACAGGACTTTGCGGATGCCGTAAACCTGCGGGCTGTGCGGATCATCGGCCTGCTCGCACTTGGCGTGGTGCTTGCGGTGTATCGCTGCCCACTCTTTGGTGACCTGGCCGGTTGTCAACCACAGCCACAAACGGAAAAAATGGGCCACTGCGGGGTGCAGGTCTAAGGCGCGGTGCGCCTGATGGCGATGCAAGAACACAGTCACGCTGATCATCGTGATATGGGTCAGCGCCAAGGTGAATAAAACAATTTGCCACCAGGCCAAATGCCAGGTCCCATGGCCGAGCCACTCCAGAATGGCGTTGAACATTGCCGAATCGGTCAAAAACATGGATCTGCATCTTTCATTAAGTGAGGCCGTGCATGCGTTGCACACAGCCCTATCAGCCCCCTAGGCACACACGCTATTGTAAAAAGATGGGGCCGGTTTGTCGCTGCAAAAGGGCTCGAGAGCAAGAAATAGGGCAAATTAAGCATCTAAACCCGCATTAACTGATTGTTTTTTCTGCCAAACCGCCGCGAAAAAGCCATCGGTCGCATGCCTTTGGGGCCATAAGCGCAGGTATTGACTACCTTCAGCCCCCCCAGCACACAAACTTGCAGCATCGGCTACCTTGAGCCCAAGCAGGATATTGGCCGCGTCCAAAGGCTCAAAACTCGGGTTCGCAGCGCTAAAGGCCTGGGCAATGTCTTCGTTTTCCTGGGGCAACAAGCTACAGGTGGCGTATACCAAACGCCCGCCCGCTTTTAAAAGCCGCGAAGCACTTTGCAAAATCGCCGCCTGTAAAACCGCCATTTCCTGCACCGACTGCGGGCTTTGGCGCCATTTGAGGTCCGGATTGCGGCGCAGCGTGCCCAGGCCCGAACAAGGCGCATCGACCAGCACGCGGTCGATCTTGCCCGACAAGCGCTTGACGCGGTCATCGCGCTCATGGGCAATCGCCGCCGGATGCACATTGGATAAACCGCTGCGCGCCATGCGCGGCTTGAAGGAGTCCAGCCGGTGCGCCGAGGTGTCAAAAGCATACAGACGGCCGGTGCTGCGCATACAGGCGCCTATGGCCAGGGTCTTGCCTCCGGCACCGGCGCAAAAATCCACCACCATCTCACCGCGCTTGGCATCCAGCAGCATCGCCAAAATTTGAGAGCCTTCGTCCTGCACTTCAAAGTCGCCACGCAAAAAAGCTTCGTGCTTGTTCAGCGCAGGCTTGCCCGCAATGCGCAAACCCCAGGGCGAGTACGGCGTAGGCAGGGCCTTGATGCCCGAGGCCGCCAGGACTTTTTGCACATCGGCCCGCTTGGCTTTAAAGTCGTTCACGCGCAAATCCAAGCCCGCGCCTTGGTTCATTTGCTCCACCAGGGGCCAGAAGTCCCCTCCCAATTGGTCTTTCAGGGGTTGCACCAGCCATTCAGGCAAGTTATGCCGGTGGCGCTCCATCAAATCGTCCGGTTTGACTTTTTCGCAGGCGTCCAGCCAGTTTTTTTCCTGGTCTGTCAGCGCGCTGCGCAAAAAGTCGCCCGGCCCGTAAAAGCCCAAAATCGCCAGGCGCCGCTCTTTGGGGCCGCTGCCCGAGGGCGCGAGGTGGTCAAACAAGAGTTTTTTGCGTAATACGGTGAAGACGGTTTCGGCCATGGTGGCGCGTTCGCGCGGCCCCAGGCCTTTGTGGTCTCTGAAAAACCGCGACACGGTAGCGTCTGCCGGATGTTCAAATCGCAGGGTCAGCCGCACCAATTCGGCGCAGGCGTCTAATAAAGCTTTTGGATGCATAAGCAGCGCATTGTCCCATGCAAGATGAAGACCTTCCCCCTTTGATCCAGACACCGCCCGGCCTGTACCGCCATTACAAAGGAGGTATGTACGCGGTATTGGCGACCACACGCCATAGCGAAACCCTGGAGCCCATGACTTTGTACCGCGCGCTGTACGGCGCACACGGCCTGTGGGTGCGGCCGGCGGCTATGTTTGACGAGATGGTCCTGTGGGAAGGCGTGCAGCAGCGCCGCTTTACCCGCATCGGCGCCCTGCCAGCGGGCGCCTTGGACCTTGGACTTGGCTAGCTAATCCCGGCCGCTAAAAGTCTGCGCACCGCGCGTGGGTAAATAAGGTGCTCAGTGGTGAGCACGCGCGCCGCCAGGCTTTGCGCATCGTCGTCGGGCAGCACCGGTACCACCGATTGTTCCAAGATGGCGCCCTCGTCCAGCACCTCGGTCACGCGGTGCACCGTGGCACCGGCAAATTTGCACCCGGCGGTAATCGCCCGTTCGTGGGTATGCAGCCCGGTAAACGCGGGCAGCAGAGAGGGATGGATGTTGATCAAACGCCCGGCGTGCGCTTGTACAAAGGCCGGCGTCAAGATGCGCATAAAGCCGGCCAGCAAGACCAGGGGTGGCTTGCCCGTACCCGCATACGAGGCGATGGCCTGCGCCAATGCGGCATCAAATTGCGCGCGGTCGGGGAACGCCCCGTGGGCAATCGCTTGGTTGGCAATGCCTTGCTGCTGCGCCCAGCGCAAGCCTGCGGCGTCGGTCCGGTTGCTGATGACTGCGGCAATATGCGCGTCGTAACGCGCAGCCCAGCCTTCCCGCTGCGCCGCGCGAACCAGGGCAGCCATATTGGAGCCGCCGCCGGAAATCAAAATCACAATCGCTTGCATAAGTGGTCGATTATCCGGCGCAGAGCGCACACGGCAAATACCCACGCAGCCGCAGCCCATGTCGCAACACCGACAGATAAAAACGAACGATCGTGCTAAAAACGCGCCACGGGCAAAATGCCCCTACCGATAGACCACCTGGAGACGCCTTTATGGATTTGGCATTTACCCCCGAAGAGCTGGGTTTTCGCGAAGAGATACGCGCCTGGGTACACGCCCATCTGCCGCAGGACATTGCACACAAAGTCCACAACGCCCTGCAATTGACGCGGGAAGATATGCAGCGCTGGGGCCAAATTTTGGGCAAAAAAGGCTGGCTGGGCCACGCCTGGCCCAAGGAATTCGGCGGTCCGGGCTGGAACGCGATCCAAAAACATTTGTTCGAAGAAGAATGCGCCTTAGCCGGTGCGCCGCGCGTGGTGCCCTTTGGGCCGGTGATGGTCGCACCCGTCATCATGGCTTTTGGCAATGCCGCGCAGCAACAGCGCTTTTTGCCGGGTATTGCCAGCGGCGAGGTGTGGTGGAGCCAGGGCTATAGCGAACCGGGATCGGGTTCGGACCTGGCCTCTCTTAAGACCCGCGCAGAGCGGGTGGGCGACAACTACCTTGTCAACGGCCAAAAAACCTGGACCACTTTAGGCCAGTTCGGCGAATGGATTTTCTGCCTGGTGCGCACTGCGGCCGAAGGTAAACCGCAAAACGGCATCAGCTTTTTACTCATCGACATGAAGTCGCCCGGCGTCACAGTGCGGCCCATCATCTTGCTAGACGGCTCCGCTGAAGTGAATGAAGTATTTTTTGACAACGTGCAAGTGCCGGCGGAAAACCTCATCGGTGAAGAAAACAAGGGCTGGAGTTACGCCAAATACCTGTTAGCCCACGAGCGCACCAATATTGCGGATGTCAACCGCGCCAAACGCGAACTCGAGCGCCTCAAACGCATCGCTAAAACTGAAGGCGTCTATGAAGACAGCCGCTTTCGCGACGAAATCGCCAAGCTCGAAGTGGATGTGGTGGCTTTAGAGATGATGGTGCTGCGCGTACTGTCCGCAGAAAAAGCCGGTAAACAGTCGCTCGATATTGCGGGACTGCTAAAAATCCGCGGCAGCGAAATTCAGCAGCGCTACAGCGAACTGATGATGCTGGCGGCCGGACCCTTCGCCCTGCCCTTGATCCGCGAGGCCATGGAAGCGGGCTGGCAGGGTGACCATGTCGGGCATGCGCATTGCGCGCCCTTGGCATCGACTTATTTCAATATGCGTAAAACCACGATTTACGGCGGCAGCAACGAAGTGCAGCGCAATATCGTCTCGCAATTTGTGCTGGGCTAACAGGCCGCAGCCACTGAAGGAAACACACCATGGATTTCGATTTTTCTGACGACCAAGAACAACTGCGCGACGCGGTACGCAAATGGGTGGACAAGGCGTACAGCTTTGAGCGCCGCCGCAGCATTGAACAGGCCGGTGGCTTTGACCGTGGCGCATGGAATGAACTGGCAGAGCTAGGTCTGTGCGGCCTGTACGTCAGCGAAGATGACGGCGGCATGGGCATGGGCCCGGTCGAAGGCATGGTCGTGATGGAGGAGCTAGGACGTGGCATCGTGCTCGAACCGCTGGCGCAAGCGCTGGGTTGCGGCGCGCTTTTGTCAGGCTATGCCGATGAGCAGACCAAGGCGCAGTGGCTGCCCAAGCTGTGCAGTGGTGAGGCCTTGGTGGTCCTGGCTTCCCAGGAACACGGCAATCGCTACCGACTCGATGCTTCGGCCTGCACCGCCATGGCGGCAGATGGCAGCTACCTTGTCAGCGGTACAAAAAGCCTGGTGCCCGCCGGTGACCAGGCGGATGCGTTTTTGCTATCGGCCAAGCTTGACGGCGCGTTGGCCCTGTTTTTGGTGGAGCGGCAAGCCAGCGGCGTGCAAACGCGTGGCTATGGCACGCAAGACGGCGGGCGCGCCGCCGAACTGCAAATGCACAATGCGCCGGCCACCCTGGTCACCCGCCAGGGCCTTGCCGCGCTGGAACATGCCGTGGACATTGGCATCGCCGCCCTGTGCGCCCAAGCAGTGGGCGCCATGGACAAGACCTTGGCCATGACGGCTGAGTACATGAACACCCGCAAACAGTTTGGCGCCACTTTGTCCAGCTTCCAGGCCCTGCGGCACCGGGCGGCGGATATGAAGATGCAAGTGGAGCTAGGCCGCTCTATGAGCTACTACGCCAGCCTCAAGCTCAATGCGCCTGCGCCGGAGCGCCGCGCCGCGATGGCCCGCGCTAAGTACCAGATCGGCCAGTCCGTACGCTACGTTGGGCAGCAGGCCGTGCAATTACACGGCGGTATCGGCGTGACCAATGAGTACATGGTCAGCCACTACTTCAAGGCCATGACCCAAATGGAAATGAGCTACGGCGACAGCATGCACCAGCTCGGTGAAGTGGCGACGCGTATGCAGGATAGCGCCGGCGTGTTCGCCTAAGGCCGCAGAACTCACTCGGCCTGCGGCGCACCGGGTGCCCGCCGCCCCAAAGTCCAATCGCTGAGCAAGGCCGCGGCTGCGTCCGCTTGCTGAGAGCCAAATTGTTTGCGGCCGTCGGGCTACGGAAGAGCAAATGCGCCTGAATGTGCTGCGGCCCCGCAGACATGGTGCAGCCATACAGTGCAGATAAGATGCTCACGCTGCGAGTTGCCAGCTTGCACCGTACTAGGCTCTATCGATCCAGTAGCTTCGAGTAACTTTTGCCCTCACTTAAAAATGAAAAAAACGCGTTCAAATTCGTTGCGAAACGCCAGCCTTTGTTTCAGCCTGTCGGTGATCTTGCTAAGCGCTTGTGGCAAGAAAGAGGAAGCGCCTGCCGGTGCCGGTACAACTGGCAGTAGCGCAAGCGCAACGCCCGCCAGCGCGGCTGCGTCGGCGCCTGCTGCACCCGCCAGCGGGGCATCCGCTGCGGCAGCGCCGATGCCACCGGTCACCGTCAGCACCGTGGCCGTAGAGCAAAAAGATTTGGCCGTGCGCCTGCGGTCCTCTGGCGTGGTATCCCCCATTACCAGCGTGGACGTGAAGGCGCAAACCAATTCCATCATCGCCAAAGTGCATGTGCGTGACGGGCAATTCGTAAAAAATGGTGATCTCTTGTTTACCCTGGACGCCCGCACAGAAGATGCCAACATAGTCAAAGCCCAGGCCCAGTTAGCCAAGGACAGCGCCTCACTGGCCGATGCCCAGCGACAACTTAAGCGCACGCAAGACCTGGCAGCGCAAAACTTTATCGCCCAGGGCCAGGTGGACACGGCAAAGGCCAATGTGGAAGTGTGGACGGCCACGGTCAACGCGGACAATGCGGCTATCGACGGCGCCCGCGTAGCCCAATCCTATGCCCGTATCTTGGCGCCGCAAGCGGGCCGTATCGGCACCGTCCATGTTTCCAATGGCGCCACGGTGCAGGCCAACCTAACCAACCTGCTCACCATTACCCAAGTCAATCCGATTGCCGTCACCTTTACCCTGCCCCAGCGCAATATCTCGGATGCGCTGGGCGCGCTCAAGGCCGGCGGCGCGCCGGTCACGGCCACGCTGGCGGACAACGGCGGTACTTTCAAAGGCAAGCTGCAATTCGTAGATAGCCAGATTGACGCCGCCTCCGGCTCGGTCAAGGCCAAGGCGTATTTCAGGAACGACGAGGAAAAACTCTGGCCCGGCGCGTTTGTCGAGGTACAGCAAACTCTGCGTGAAATCAAGGAAGCCCTGGTGATTCCGCAGGGCGCGGTGATTTACAGCGCGCGCGGCCCCTTTGTCTATGCGGTCGAAAGCGGCAAAGCAGTGGTACGGCCCATCAAAATGGTGCAGGCGCAAGGTGCCGAAATTGCGGTGACCGGGGTCACCTTGGGCGAGTCGATTATTTTGGAAGGCAAACAAAACGTGCGCCCCGGCGCCCCGGTAGTGGAGCGCAGCAAAGACGCCGCTAAAGACCCCAAGGCGGCAGCCAGCAGCCCAGAGGCACCCGCATCCAAAGCGAGCGCGCCATGAATTTTTCGGAGATTTTTATCCGTCGTCCAGTGATGACGGTGCTCTTGAATCTGAGCATTTTTATGGCCGGGGTGATCGGTTTGCGCAGCATCCCGGTGGCCGCCCTTCCCAGCTATGACACGCCGGTGATCAATGTGTCAGCCTCGCTGCCCGGTGCCAACCCGGACACCATGGCTACTTCCGTAGCGCTACCGCTGGAAAAGCAGTTCCAAACCGTGCCTGGCCTCAAAACCATCAGTTCTACCAGTACCCTGGGCCAGACCAACCTGACCTTGGAGTTTGAAGAAGGCCGCAATATCGATGCCGCCGCCGTCGATGTGCAGGCCGCCTTGCTGCGTGCCCAGCGCAATTTGCCGCAGGACATGACCAATCCGCCGTCGTATCGCAAAGTCAACCCGGCCGACGCACCTATTCTTTTTCTAACCCTGACCTCGCCCTCGCTCTCGCCTCAGGAATTGCAAGACTATGCAGAGCATCTGATTTCGCCCACCATGTCCACCATCGACGGTGTGGCGCAGGTCAATATTTACGGCGCCAAGCGCTTCGCAGTGCGGGTGCGCGTGCGGCCCGAATCCCTGGCCAGCATGAATATCGGTCTGGACGAAGTCAGTGCCGCCTTGCGCTCCGCTAATGTGAATACACCAGTAGGCACCTTGGACGGTCCGACGCAGACCCTGGTCTTGCAAGCCAATAAGCAACTGAGTACCGCGCGCGAGTTCGCCAACCTGATCATTAGTAACAAAGGCGGCAACCCGGTGCGCCTGCGCGATGTGGCCAAGGTCGAGGACAGCGTGGAGAACATGCGTACCTGGGCCACCTTTAATGGCGAGAATGCCATCACGATTGCAGTGCAACGGCAACCGGGCGCCAACACCGTCAAAGTGGTGGACACCATACGCGCCGCCTTGCCTAATTTGCAGTCGCAAATGCCCGGCTCGGTGGTGATGAAGCCGATCAACGACCGCTCCA
Organism: Comamonadaceae bacterium; assembly: GCA_947503685.1. Taxonomy (GTDB): domain Bacteria; phylum Pseudomonadota; class Gammaproteobacteria; order Burkholderiales; family Burkholderiaceae_C; genus Allorhodoferax. Next base: position 8,784 of record CANNEW010000048.1, read on the forward strand.
TCTCGGTGCGCGATGCGCTGCATGATGTCTCGCTCACCATGGCCGGTACCGTGGCCTTGGTGGTACTGGTGATCTTTTTGTTCCTGCGCCGCTTTGTGGCCACGGCCATCCCCACACTGTCCCTGCCGATTTCGCTGATGGGCGCTATCGCCCTGCTGTGGGGCATGAGTTACAGCCTGGACAATATTTCTCTGCTCGGAATGACCCTGGCCGTGGGCCTGGTGGTGGACGATGCCATCGTGGTGTTGGAGAACATCATCCGCCATGTGGAAAAGGGCGAAGCGCCCTTCAGCGCAGCCATCAAAGGTTCGCGGGAAGTGGGCTTCACTATTGTGTCGATTTCCACCTCACTGATTGCAGTTTTCATTCCCATATTTTTTATGCCAGGCGTCATCGGCTTGCTGTTCCACGAATTCGCGGTGGTGGTCAGTCTGGCTATTTTGGTGTCGGCGTTTGTGTCCCTGACCCTGGTGCCCATGCTGGCCAGCCGCTTTCTAAAAGCAGAATCCCATCACGCCAAACCCGGAGCGCTGGTGCGCATGTTTGAACGCGGCTTTGACAATATGCTGGCTGCTTACACACGCATGCTCAACCTGTCCCTGCGCTGGCGTAAAACCGTTTTGCTGATTGCCTTTGCCACCTTCTTTGGTACGGTTTATTTGGTCAACATCATCCCCAAAGGGTTTTTCCCGGAAGAGGATATCGGGCAAATCACCGTTACCACCGAGGCCAACGAAGACATTTCCTTTGCCGCCATGATCAAGCTGCAAGAGCGCGCCGCCAACATCATCCGCAACGATGAAAACGTGGATGCGGTGAACTCTTTTATCGGCGGCAACAGTGGCCAAAATTCGGGCCGTATGTTTGTCACACTCAAACCTTCCTCTAAGCGTCTGCCAGCAAAAAAAGTCATTGAGAATTTACGCAAAAAACTGCGCTCTATCGCCGGTTTGAATGTCTTTATGCGCCCAACTCAAAACTTGCAATTGGGTGGCCGTACCAGCAAAGCGCAATTCCAATACGTGCTGCAAAGCGTGCGCGCCGATGAGCTGAACACCTGGGCCGGTAAGTTGCAAGAAAAATTGCGCGCTGACCCACTGTTCCGCGATGTGACAAGCGACGCCCAGTTCCGCGCCCTCCAAGCGCAGCTCAAAATCGACCGCGATAGGGCCAATAGCCTGGGGGTCAGCATGGAGGCCGTACGCTCTGCCCTGTTCAGCGCCTTTGGCGAGCGCCAGGTGTCTACCATCTACCTGCCCACCGACAGCTACCAAGTCATTATGGAAGTGGCACCCGAAGCCAAACAAGATGAGCAGGCCCTTTCGGGTATCTACGTTCGCTCCAGTACCGGGGCTCTGGTACCGATTAGCAACTTCACCACCGTCGAACGCATGATGGGGCCCACGGCGATCAACCATGTTGGGCAGCTGCAAGCGGTCACTATTTCCTTCAATCTGGCGCCCGGCGCGGCCTTAGGCGATGCGACCACCAAAATAGACCGGGCGCGTGACGCGATTGAATTGCCATCGTCCATCATTACATCGTACGGCGGCGACGCTGCGGTCTTCAAAAGCGCGCAAGGCGGGCAAGTAGTTCTGGTGGTGGCAGCATTGTTGGTGATTTATGTCTTGCTCGGCGTGCTGTACGAAAGCTATATCCATCCACTAACGATTCTTGCTGGTTTGCCCTCAGCGGCCATGGGCGCGCTGGCAACCTTAATGCTATTTGGCGAAGATCTGACCTTGATTGCCACCATTGGCGTGTTGCTGCTGATTGGTATCGTCAAGAAAAATGCCATCATGATGATTGACTTTGCCATTCAAGCCCAGCGCGAACAAGGCATGAGCCCAGAGCAAGCTATTCACACCGCCTGCCTGATGCGCTTTCGCCCCATCATGATGACCTCCCTGGCGGCCCTATTTGGCGCATTGCCGATTGCCCTGGGCGTGGGGGCGGGGGCAGAATTGCGCCAGCCGCTGGGCCTGGCCGTAGTCGGCGGACTGGTATTTTCGCAAGCCATCACCCTGTTTATAACGCCGGTGATTTATCTGGCCATGAACCGCTTTAGCGGCACCGGCCCGATTACCGACCCGACGCTGGATGTTTCCTGATCCGGCTTAGTCCGCACTGCGTGAATAAGGCCTAGCGCCAGAAGTGGCGATCACGGTGGCGATGTCCCCAGGGAATCACCACCGTCGGCACAAACACGGGGCGGTAGCTAGCAGCCGGGTAATAGACGCTAGGCGCCGGCACGCTGATGTAAGTAACGCTAGGCTGGGTGTACAACGGGTTGGAAGAGGAAATCACGGTAGTTTGTGCAGGCGCCTGGGACATCAGCCCGTTGGCCGGGGCAACTTGCAGAGCAATCGAGGGGCCGGGGTCCTGGGCCATTTGCACGCTGTATTGTTTGCCGGCGAATTCGTATAGGACCTGGTAGCCGCTGGTGCGGTTTTCCATAAAATTTTGCACAGTGCAACGCTCCACATTTTGGACGCGCTCGCCGCCGGGCCCCTCCACCCGGTCGCCAATGACCGCGCCGCCCACCATGCCGATGGCTGTGGCCGCAGCGCGCTCCGCTCCGCGCCCGCCCACCGAGTTACCGATCGCCGCTCCGGCCAGCGCGCCCAAGATAGCGCCAGCACCACTGCTGGGCTGCTGGTAACTGATTTGCTCGGTATTGCACACCCGGTGCGGTACGGCCACCTGCTGGATGATGGGCATGGAGGAAATCACCCGACCCACATCTTGGGCCCATCCCGCGCCTGCAGCGCTTAGCGCCAATAGGCTTAGAAAATAAGTTTTCATGGGTATCTCCTTGCGGCTTTGCAGCCAGTTTGCACTCTACGCCGGGTAGAGCACGGGTGTTGATGGCTGCTTAACGGTCTGGCCATGCCGTCGGTTGACAGGCTTTACACACCGGCAAGGCATTGCTGTACATCCGAAGGCCTGCCACATCGAACGATAATTGCCCCGCGCAAGACAGCGTCCAGACCAAACCTAGGCGCCCGAGGCTACAACCCAACACCCAAGACAATTGATTCCAGACCTCCCTCATTCATCAGCCAGCATCCCCAAGCGCGCGCCGGCTCTGTTCTGGCGCATGGTGTTCGCCCTGGCCGCCTTGGCGATGGTGCCCACCCTCTGGCCCGTCTTGGACCTGCAGGTAGCAGCCTGGTTTGCCGGGCCGGGCACCGAGCAACACATTATCCAATGGTGGTGGGTGGAACTGATCAATCTCTATGTGCCCGGTTTTTTTCGTGGCGTGGTCTTGGTGGCGCTGGTAGGCTGGATAGCGGCCAGCCTGCGCCCGGCTTACCGCCATTGGCGCCTACCACTGGCTTTCGTGGTGCTGTCGGGCGCTCTGGGGCCGGGCTTGCTGGTCAATAGCGGCTTTAAAGAACACTGGGCGCGTTCGCGCCCCTACGAAGTGCAAAACTTTGGAGGTGCAGCACAATTTACCCGCGCTGGAGTGATCACCGACCAATGCAATAACAATTGCTCCTTTGTGAGCGGTCATGTGGCCTGCGGCTTTTTCTTTGCATCACTGCTGTTGCTATCGGTACGCAAGCGCAATTTATGGCTGGTGACCGGCCTGGGCGCCGCAGCCTTGATAGGCTTTGCCCGCATGGCCGATATGGCGCACTGGCTGAGCGACGTGCTCTGGGCTGGACCTATCACCTTGCTGTGCAGCTGGGTGATCTGGCGCGCACTCTTGTGGGCGTACACGCCTAGGCATGGTGCTGCGGATAGCAGGGACAGCCCCGCTCTCTAAGGCCACCAACCAAGCAGACGCAAGCCTCAGGTGCTGCGCTGCAGCGAGCTGGCCGCCAAACCGCCCAGCACGCTGGGGTAACGCAGCACGAGCCGCAATTCTCGCTTGATGCGCCGGTTGTCCATGCGCCGCGACTCGGCCAAAAAACTCATTTGCATGGGCGACAAGACCTGCTCCAAGGCCGCGCGCGACAAGCGCGGCGCAG
>CANNEW010000049.1 GCA_947503685.1 Comamonadaceae bacterium
GCCGACCAAATGCACGTTGTGCGCCAGCAGGGTAGAGGCCAGGGTGTCACCGGCAAAGCCTTGGTAGGGTGAGCCGTCCAGGGTGAAGGTCAGCGCTTGGCTGCGGTCTATGCGGCCACCGCTGGGAAGGCGCTGCTTGCCGCCTTGGGCTGTTTGCGGTTTGGTCATGCCACGCTCCTTTGCGCGGCGGGAACGACCGATTCGATGTCGTGCGTCACCGTATGGCGCTTGACCACTAGCCAGCGGCGGCAGCCCAAGGTGTGCTGCCAAAACTCGCTGTGGATGCCGCGCGGATTGGGGCGGGTGTAAACGGTTTGGACCCAGGCCTCATGGTGTTGCACGCCCAAATCCGGGTAGGGCTGGGTGGCGTCACCGAAGTAGCTGAACTCTTCGTGGTCGCGGGTGCCGCAGTAAGGGCAGGCGATGCGTAACATGGTGTGGCTGCCCGTTCTATTGCAAATGGTTGTAGGGCCCGGTGCCGGCTTCGTCGATGTAGCGGCCCTTGGCAAAACGGTCCAGCGTAAAGCCGGCGTTATAGGCGTGGGGCGCGTCGTTGGCAATCGTGTGCGCAAAACACCAGCCCGAGGCCGGTGTCGCCTTGAAGCCGCCATAGCACCAACCGGTATTGAGGTAGAGCCCATCGACCGGGGTTTTGGTGATGATGGGACTGCCGTCAGGCGTCATGTCCATGATGCCGCCCCAGTGGCGCAGCACGCGCAGGCGCGCCGCGCTGGGCATGGCACTGACCAGGGCTTGCGTGACTTCGCTGACGTTGGCTAGATTGCCACGCTGTGCGTAGGAGTTGTATCTGTCGATATGACCGCCAAACACCAAGCCACCTTTGTCAGATTGAGAGAAATAAAAATACGAAGCTGACCACACCACCACATGGTTAACGATGGGCTTGATGGACTCGGTGACATAGGCTTGCAGCACATGGCTGTCGATGGGTAATTGCAGCCCCGCCTTTTGCGCCAGCGGCGAGGTGTTGCCCGCCACCGCCATGCCGACCTTACCCGCGCTGATGGTGCCGCGCGAAGTGTGTACGCCAGTGATGCGCTCGCCCGACCATTCAAAGTCGCGCACTTCGCAGTTTTGGATGATGTCCACGCCCAGTGCATTGGCCGCGCGTGCATAGCCCCAGACCACGGCATCGTGGCGCGCTGTGCCGGCGTCCGGTTGCAGCATAGCGCCGTAGATAGGGAAGCGCGCCTCGTCAGAAAAGTCAAGGTAGGGCGCTTCTTTCATCACGTCTTCGCGGGTGAGGATATCGGCGCGGATGCCGTTCAGGCGCATGATGTTGGCCCGGCGGATCTGCGCGTCATGCCCGCTGGGGGACATGGTGACGTACAAATAACCGCGCGGCGAGAACATGACGTTGTAGTTCAGCTCTTGCGACATGCTGCGCCACAAAGACATGGAGTGTTCGTAAAACGCGGTGTTGTCTTGCATCATGTAGTTGGAGCGCACGATGGTGGTGTTACGTCCGGCATTGCCCGAACCGATGTAGCCTTTTTCTAGCACCGCAATGTTTTTGATGCCGTGGTTTTTAGCCAGGTAATAGGCTGTCGCCAAACCATGGCCACCGCCACCGATGATGATCACGTCGTAGCTTTTGCGCGGCTCGGGGTCGCGCCAGGCGCGATCCCAGTGTTTATGGCCCCCAAGGGCGTTGCGCAGCAGCGACCAGGCCGAGTAGTGCGTCATCGGGCGGGCTCCTTACATGCGCATGCGTTTGGCTTCGGGGTCAAAAGGCGGGTCCATTTGCAGACGGGCCGGACGGCGCTCACCCAGGATTTCAATCTCTAACTTCATATCCGGGTTGAAGCATTCGGTGGAGATATAGCCTTGCGCCAGCGATTGGTTCACATAGTGGCCAAAGCCGCCAGAGGTAACCCAGCCTGCCACGTTGCCATCGACCCAGATCGGCTCGTCGCCCATCACGTCGCAGTCCAGCGCGTCCACCACCATAAAGATGCGTGTCTTCCTCGGGCCGTCTAGCTTCTCTTGTATGGCTGCCGCTTTGCCGATGTATTCGTGTTTGTCGAGTTTGACAAAGCGGTCCAGACCCGCTTCGAAGGGGCCGTAAATGGGGCGGAACTCGCGGTACCAGGTGCCGAAGTTTTTCTCCAGACGCAGGCATAAAAGCGCGCGCATGCCGAAGTTTTTGATGCCTAGGTCGGCGCCCGCAGCCATGATGCTTTCGTACAAGCGGCGCTGGTATTCAGGTGCCACCCACATCTCGTACCCCAGGTCGCCGGTGTAAGTAACGCGATTGATCTTGGTTTGTACCGTGGCAATTTCCATTTCGCGGTAGTCCATGAACTTGAAGGCCTCGTTGGACACATCTTCATCGGTCAGGCGTTGCAGCAGTTCGCGCGATTGGGGGCCGGCAATCGACAAGCCGATCAGCTTCATACCGTAGGGCGTGATGTGCACCGATCCGTCTTTGGGCAATGTCTGCTCAAACCAGCGCATGTGATAAACCTGCGCCTGGCTGGAGCCCCACATCATGAAGCGGTCCTCATCAGCTTTGGCGATGGTGAAATCGCCGATGATCTTGCCATGGTGGTTGAGCATAGGGCAGAGCTGCAAACGGCCCTTCTTAGGCAAGGTGTTGGTCATCAGGCCTTGCAGCCAGGCCTGGGCGCCGGCGCCGGTGATTTCGTATTTGGCGAAGTTGGCCACCTCGGTCACACCCACCGCTTCACGCACCGCTTTGCACTCGGCTTTGATGGGTTCAAAATCGTTGGAGCGGTGGAAGGATACGATGTCTTTGGCCTCAGTGCCTTTGGGGGCAAACCACAAAGGCGTTTCCATGCCCCAGGAGTCACCCATCACCGCGCCTTGTTGGATGAATTTGTCGTACAGCGGCGTAGTTTGCAGCGGCCTGCCTGCCGGCAGTTCCTCATTGGGGAAGCGGATGCGAAAACGGCGCGAATAGTTTTCGCGCACTTTGGCGTTGGTATAGGTGCGCGTCGCCCAGTCGCCGTAGCGCGCTACGTCCATGCCCCAAATGTCAAAACCTGGGTCGCCATCGACCATCCAGTTGGACAGCGCCAGGCCCACACCGCCGCCCTGGCTAAAGCCAGCCATCACGCCGCATGCGCTCCAAAAGTTGGTGCGCCCCTGCACCGGGCCGACCAGCGGGTTGCCGTCGGGCGCGAAAGTGAAAGGCCCGTTGATCACGCGCTTGATCCCCGCATGCTCCAAGGTGGGGAAATGCTTGAAGGCGATTTCCAGCGAGGGCGCTATACGGTCCAAGTCCGGCTGCAGCAGCTCCTGGCCAAAGCTCCAGGGCGTGGTCTTGGTAGACCAGGGCTTGCCCGCTTGCTCGTACACGCCCAGCACCATGCCTTTGCCTTCCTGTCGCAAATAGCTTTCGGCGCCGAAGTCGATGACATGGCCGATCTCTTTACCGGCGCTCTTATTGAAGGCTTCGACTTCCGGGATGTCATCGGTGACCAAGTACATATGCTCCATGGCCAGTACCGGCAGTTCGATGCCGACCATGCGGCCCACTTCTCGCGCCCACAGGCCGCCCGCGTTGACCACATGTTCGCATTCGACCACGCCTTTGTTGGTGATTACGCGCCATGTGCCGTCGGGCTTTTGTTCCAGGCTTTCCACCTTGGTTTGCACTTCGATGGTGGCGCCTCCAAGGCGCGCCGCTTTGGCGTAGGCATACGTGGTACCGCTGGGATCCAGGTGGCCTTCGTTAGGATCCAGCAGTGCACCCAGAAAATACTTTTCTTCGATGAAGGGGAAGTAATTCAGGGCTTCTTTGATCGAAATAATTTCGGTTTCCATACCCAGGTAGCGGCCGCGCGCCACCGTCATTTTCAAAAACTCCATGCGCTCGGGCGTATCGGCCAGCATGATGCCGGGCGATTTGTGCAGGCCGCAAGACTGGCCCGAGATGCGTTCCAGCTCTTCATACAGGCTGACCGTGTAGCTTTGCAGCATGGCTACATTGGGGTCGCCATTGAGCGTGTGAAAGCCCCCGGCCGCATGCCAGGTGGAGCCCGAAGTCAGCTGGTCGCGTTCCAGCAGCATCACATCACTCCAGCCTTTTTTAGTCAGGTGGTAAAGCACCGAACACCCGACCACACCGCCACCGATGATGACTACACGTGCTGTTGTTTTCATGTTTCCAAGTCCCTTTTTTCGGAAAAAAATTAAAAATCAGTCGGTGCGCCGCCCTGGGACTTGCGCAGACTGACAAAAGCATCCAGCTCTTCTTCGATGGCCGCGTCCATAGGCGGGCGCTCGTAGGCTTCGAGTTCCTTTTGCCAAACCGTATTGGCTTTTTGGTAGGCCGTCGGGCGGCCCCCTTCGTCCCAAGACTCGTAGTTGCGCCAATCCGAAATAATCGGCGAATAAAAGGCCGTCTCAAAACGCTCCAGCGTATGCGCAGTGCCGAAGTAGTGGCCGCCGGGACCCACATCGCGCACTGCGTCTAGCGCCAGTCCGGCTGGGCTGACATCGAGCGGCGTAAGGAACTCGGCCACCATCTGCAAAAGGTCGCAGTCGAGGATAAATTTTTCAAACGAGGCAGTCAGGCCACCTTCCATCCAGCCAGCGCTGTGCATGATGAAGTTGCCGCCGGCTTGGGTGAGTGCCCACAAAGAAAACACCGATTCATAAGCCGCTTGCGCGTCCACGGTATTGGCCGCGTTCACATTCGAGGTGCGGTAGGGAATGCCGTACTTGCGGCACAGTTGCCCGCCCACCAGAACCGCCTTCATGTACTCGGGCGTACCAAAGGCAGGCGCACCGCTTTTCATATCGACGTTGGAGGTAAAGCCACCATAGACCACCGGCGCGCCGGGGCGCACCAACTGCGTGAACGCGATGCCGGCCAAGGCCTCGGCGTTTTGCTGGGCCAGCGCGCCGGCTATCGTCACGGGCGCCATGGCTCCGGCCAGCGTGAAAGGCGTGAGCATGATGATCTGGTTGCGCGAGGACATTTCCAAAATGCCTTGCAACATGGGCGTGTCCAGGCGCAGCGGAGAAGAGCTATTTATGATGGAAAACAGCGAAGGCTCGCGCTCCAACTGCTCGTTGCTGATACCGCGCACGATGCGCACCATCTCCAGCGCATCCTGATTGCGTTCCTTGCCCAGCGAATAGGCGTGAAAAGCTTTGTCGGTGAGCTTGGCAATGTCGGACAAACAGTCCAAATGGCGCACCGAGGCATGCAAGTCCACCGGCTCGACCGGATAGCCGCCGGTGCAATGGATGATGTCGTAGCGCTGTGCCAGTTTCACCAGGTTGCGAAAGTCCTGCTGGTTGCCCGCGCGCCGCCCGCCTTGCATGTCCGAGCAGTTGGGTGGGCTGGCTACTTGTGCAAAGGCCAAGTTGTTGCCACCGATGCGGATATTGCGCTCCGGGTTGCGCGCATGCAGGGTGAATTCGGAGGGGCAAGTTTTAATGGTCTCCAAAATCAGATGGCGGTCAAAGCGCACGCGCTCGGAGCCTTCGCGCACATCGGCACCGGCTTTTTTCAAAATCTTGCGCGCGTCGGGGTGCATGAAATCCATGCCCATTTCTTCCAAAATGGTGAGTGAGGCCTTATGGATCGCTTCCAATTCGTCTTCTGACACCATGGGCGTGGGCGGCAGGCGGTGCTTTAGCTTGCGGTATTTGGTGGTGGGGGGTGCAACGCGGACGGTGCCGCTGCCGCGGCCCGCGCGACGTCGTGCCGGCGAGCTGGGCGCTGTTGCTTCTGCTGTCATGTGGGGTGTCTCCGCGTAAAACCGATGCAGGAATGTGCTTTCACTGGCCGGATCGGGATGCCATGCGGGCAGCGACCGAACCAGTGGCGCAATTCTATGCAGTTCACCCTGCGCAAACCGTTTGCGCCGCTCCGTGTGCCACAGGAGCGCGCTGCGTGTTCATGCCCTTCGTACGCCATTGCCATGGCCGTTGCGCCGCTCACCTACATCCCGCGCTCAGAGGGAAAACGCCTTATATTTAGGTCTGTTCAGGCGGTGTGGAGAATCGCATCTTGCCGCGGTGGGGTCATTGGGAGACGCAATTTTATAAATTGCCCGATGCCAGCGCGTCCACAATGCGCCAACTTTGCAATGCGATTTCTGCCGGAGTGCCCCCATGACAGACGAGGATAAATTCGAAGTGCGTGCCCAGCGCATGCTCACTCGCTGGGCCGGCCAGCGCATGCCGGTCAGCCGCCGCCAAACCGCCGAGGGCGAAGTGCTGCGCCAAGCGCCGCCCAGCGTGGGCGCGCTCGATGCGGCGCTGCAGGTCTATCACGAACCGGCCAAGGCATTGCCGGTGCTCACTAGCTGCGATGTGCTGGTGGTGGGCGCTGGGCCGGCGGGCATATCAGCGGCCTTGGCCGCGCGCCGCGCCGGCGCTGATACGGTGCTACTGGAGCGCTTTGGCTGCCTGGGTGGCGTGATCACCACCGTCGGCATGGAAACCTTGGCCTGGTACCGCTACGAAGGTACGGTGGAAGGCGAGGGCATTGGCGTCGAAATGGAGCGCATTGCCGCGCAAATGGGCGGCGCGATCAAATGGCCGTACAACGACAGCCAGTGCCTGGATGCGGATTTTTTTAAGGTGGTAGCCGACCGCCTGATTACTGAAGCCGGGGTGCGGCCTATCTTGCACTGCATGGCGGTGGATGTCATTTTTGAGGAAGATGGCAAGCGCTTGCGTGGCATTGTTACCGAGAGCAAATCGGGCCGCCAGGTAGTGCTGGCCAAGCGCATCGTGGACTGCTCGGGCGACGCGGATATCGCCCATCTGGCCGGCGCTAGCTACCGCAAAACGCCCAAGGACAAGATGCTGGGCATGACCACGGTATTTAACGCCTCAGGGGTGGATACGCAGGCGTTTTTGGACTATACCGAAAGCCAGCCCGCCACCTATGCTGACTGGAGTCGCACCTGGGCGCAGGAGACCACCGGAAAAGAGGACACGCTGCGCAGCCCGTACCTGGACAAAGAATTTGATACCGCCCGCGAGCTCGGGGTAATCCCGGCGGACAGCACCAATATCGGCGGTTCCTGGTCCGCCTTGACGCCTGCCGGTGAGGCTACCAATTTGAACCTGGCGCATATGTACGGCTTTGACCCGACCGATGTGATGGACCTGACGCGTGCCGAAATGCAGGGCCGCCAGGATGCGCTGCATGCTTTGGTGGCGCTCAAAAAAGTGGTGCCCGGCTTTGAAAACGCCAAGCTGCGCAACTTTGGCATGACCTTGGGTGTGCGCGATTCGCGCAAGATTATTGGCCGCTACAACTTATGCAGTCAGGATGTGCGCAGCCAGGCCAAGTTTGCCGACAGCATCGGTATTTTTCCGGAGTTTATCGACGGCTACAACATTCTAATTTTGCCCACGACCGGGCGTTATTTCGAGGTGCCTTACGGCTGCATGGTGCCTTTGGAAGTGGACAACCTCTTGGTCGCCGGGCGCTGTGTGGCCGGGGATATGGTCTCGCATGCCGCTATGCGCAATATGATGGCCTGCACCGTGACGGGGCAGGGCGCCGGCGTGGCCGCGGCGGTGTCGATACAGCAGAACAAAAGCACCGCCCACGTGGACATCGAGGGGGTGCAGGCGGAACTGCAGCGCCAGGGCGTTCGCCTGCATTAAGCCCCAAGCAGGCACAAAATTGACACAAAAAAGGCCGGTAGAACCGGCCTTTTTTTAAGTGCGAAAAACAAGGTGCGAATAGCTCCGCACCGTTTCCATCACGAAAGGTGCTTGCCAATCAGGCCAGCCATTTCGAACATTGTTACTTGCGCTTTGCCAAACACTTCTTTAAGTTTGGCGTCTGCATTGATGTTACGCTTGTTGGTGGCGTCTTGCAGTTTTTGTTTCTTGATGTAAACCCACAGCTGCTTGACAACTTCGGTACGTGCAAGGGGCTTGGCGCCCACCACAGCAGCCAATGCGGCGCTGGGGGTCAGCGGTTTCATGAATGCGGCGTTCACAGCGCGCTTTTTGGCCGGAGCCGCTTTCTTTGCAGCTGGAGCCGATTTTGTAATTGCCTTTTTTGCGGGAGCCGCTTTTTTTGCGGGCGCTGTTTTTGGAGTTGCCATTGCGAGGTGGTCCTTCAGGGGGTTAGTTGATTGCCAACGATAAACTTTACGTCCGGCAGGCGGATGCTACTGGAGAAATTGGCGCTTTCCAAGAGGGGAAAACGAAATTTTTGCAATAGGACACTTTATTTCGACCTATTTTTAAATTACACCCAGCCTTTTTCGGGGCTGTCAAAGTAAGAATTCCATGACCAAGCCCATTCCCACCGCCGACCTGTGCGATGTGTTTATGCGGCGGGTGCATACTGATTTTGCGGTTTTACCGCCGGTATGCAGGCACTTTGGCGGCCGTAAAGTTTTCAGCGGACCGATCCGATTAATGCACCCTGCGCCCGGGCAGGGTGGCCAAAAGTAGGCTAATCAAGGCCAGCACAAATGCGACGGCCTGCACCTGCGTGAATTGTTCGCCAAAGCCAAGGATGCCAATGGCGGCGGTGGCTACCGGCAACATCACGGTAAAGACGCCCGCTTGGGTTGCTGGGATGGTTTTGAGTCCCGTCATCCATAACCATACGACCCACACGCTAGCGGCAAGCGCATAAAAAACTAGCAACAGCCACCATTGAAGCTGTACCGCACCAAAGTCAAAGTGCCAAGCCAGATAGAGGCCCGCTGGCGTGCAAAGTGCAAAACCATTGAGGTTAATCAGCGCCGCAATGCGCTTAGGACTGACGGTAGCTGAAAGGCGTTTGCCGATAACCACATAGGCGGCTTCACACAGCACAGCACCAAACAATAAAAGGTTTCCCCACAGGGCTTGCGGATAGTCCTCGGGGGCTTGTGCCAACCCTTGGGTTGCCGCGGCCGGCCCTGAACGGGCTAAGGCTAGCAGCGCGATCCCAAGCACCGCCAGCGCGACGGCGGCCCAAATCCGCCAACCAATGCGTTCTTTGAGGAAATACCAGCCCATCAGCGCCGAGGCCGCAGGAATGGCGGACAGGATGACGCCAGCTGACAGCGTGCTGGTCATGCTCACGCCAAACAACATACAAATCGAAAACATGAAATTGCCCAGGAAGGACTCCAAGAATATAAAGCCCCAGGTGCGGCGGTCCAGGGGAGCTTCTTCAGCCGGCTTTTTCAGCCAAGCCAGCATGGCGATGGCGGCAATTCCAAAACGCAACCAAGCCAACAAAAACACCGGCAGGATGGCCACTAGCGGCTTGGACAGGGCCACATAGCTGCCGACCAGCGTCATGCTAAGGGCCAGGCAGGCATAGGCCAGGGGTTTTTGGAATCGGTGGGTCACGCGGTGAGTCAGGCGGGTGTCAGGGGCAACGGTTGCAAGCGCGGCTAGCCACGAGCCCGCTGAGCCCAAGGCGGTTACCATGCAGAGTCTGGGAGGTTAACCGATGAGCACGGCGAAGTTTGCATACGCGAGCAATACCAATTTTTTCCTGGCCAGTGAAGCACTCACTGAGCAGCCCTTTGCGGTGGTGGGTGTCCCCTTTGATGGTGCGGTGACCAACCGACCCGGCGCCCGCTTTGGCCCGCAAGAAATTCGCCGTGCCAGCCTCATGCTGTGCGACGGTATCCATCCGCATTTCGATGTTTCGCCCTTGGGCTTGTTGGGCGACGCTGGCGATATGTCGCTGCCCAATGCCACCTCACTGGTCGAAGTGCGCCGCTGCATTGAAGCGCAGGCGGCGCCCCTTCTTGCCAAGCACCATTGCATTTTTTTGGGCGGCGACCATTCGGTGACCTTGCCGCTGTTGCGCGCGGCCAAAGCGCGATTTGGGGCATTGGCCCTGGTGCATTTTGATGCCCATTGCGACACCTGGAGCGACCATTTCGGCGAGCCTTCGGGCCACGGTACCTGGACCTACGAAGCCATCCAGGAAGGCTTGGTGAGTCCGCGCCATACGGTACAAATCGGCTTGCGTTCCTCCGGTGCGCGCGCTGCGCGTCAGTATGTGGCAGACCAGGGTGGGCTGATCTTCACCGCCCGCCAAATGCGCGGGCTGGACGGCCCCGCGCTGAACCCCTTGATCACCCAGGTGCGCGAGCGCCTGGGTACCATGCCGCTGTACCTGACACTGGATATTGATTGCCTGGACCCGGCGTTTGCCCCGGGTACCGGTACCCCGGAGCCTGGCGGTTTGACCAGCAGCCAATTGATGACCTGGCTGGAAGCGCTGGTCACGCTGCAATGCGTGGCCATGGATTGTGTCGAGGTAGCTCCGGCCTATGACCACGCCGAACTGACCAGCCACGCGGCGGCCACCATGGTCTGGACCTATTTGTCCGGGCAATTGGCTAAGCGCCTGGCCACGGGCTGACTGCGCACTTCTTGCATTGCACGCGAAGATAAGTGTTTTTATGGGCTCGCTGCTGCAATCAGATACCCAACTCAATCGGCAAAGTTATTACGAAGCCAGCGTGACCCGGCCTGCGCTGCTGGCGCCCTTGTCTGGCGAGCTGCGTACCGATGTGGTGGTGGTAGGCGGCGGGTTTGCTGGTTTGTCGGCAGCTATTGAGTTAGCGCAGCGTGGCTTTAAGGTGGCGGTGTTGGAGGCCGATCGGGTGTGCAGCGGGGCTTCGGGGCGTAACGGTGGCCAGGTCATCGTGGGCTACGCCAGCGGGCAACCGGAGTTGGAGCAGCAGTTGGGCATGCAGGCGGCGCGCCAGATGTGGCAGATGTCGCTAGAGGCCATTGACCTGATGGATGCGCGTATTGCCCAATGGGGCATAGCCTGCGAGCGTAAAAATGGCTATTTGTATGTGGCCGACAGCCTGCGCCAAGCGCGTGCGCTCGATGCCGAAATGGACCTTATGGACAAGGCCTACGGCCTGCCCACTGAGCGTGCCTACGGCGCGCAAGTGCGCGCCATGATTGACAGCCCGCGCTACGTGGCTTGCGCCTATGAAAAGCGCTCTGGCCATGTGCATCCGCTGCAATACGGTTTGGGCCTGGCCCGCGCCGCGCTGGCGCTGGGCGTGCAGATCTACGAAAAAACTGCCGCGCTGACCCTGGATCAGAGCGCTGGGGTGGTGCTGCGCACCGCTTGTGGCCATGTCCGGGCGCGTTACGCCTTGCTCGCGGGCAATTGCACTTTGCCCTCCTTCGGGCCGCAACTGGCGCCCTCGATTGCGCCGCGCATCATGCCGGTAGGTACCTATATGGTGGCGACTTCAGCCTTGGACCCGGCCTTGGTGCAGCGCCTGATTCCTAGCGGCGCGGCGGCCTGTGACAACAATGTGGTGCTGGACTATTTCCGCTTCAGCCAGGATGCGCGCCTGCTGTTTGGCGGGCGCGTCAGCTATTCCAGCCGCACGCCGGCGGGTTTGCAACAGCGCATGGCGGCGCGCATGGCCACGGTGTTTCCGCAGTTGCACAATGCGCCGATTGAATTTACCTGGGGCGGTTTTGTCGATATCAGCATGAACCGCGCGCCGGATTTCGGACGGCTGGGTGAAAACGTGTATTACTTGCAAGGCTTTAGCGGCCACGGCGTGGCGCTGACCGGGCTGGCCGGCCAACTGGTGGCCCAGGCCATAGCCGGTGAAGTCTCGCGCTTTGAGCTGTTTTCGCGGCTGAAACACCGTGACTTCCCCGGCGGTGCCCTGTTGCGCACCCCCAGCCTGGTGCTAGGCATGCTATACCATCGATTACGCAGTTATTTTTAGCGATTGCGCGTGCGTGCACAATGGGGTTGAGCGCAGCACCTTGCGTTTCGGGAGTCGCCGGCATGAGCCGGCAAACATAAATAGAGCTTATGAACACATCAAAAAACATGTCTTTTAACGACCTGGAGCAGTGGTTGAACGAGCGCCGCGTGACCGAGGTCGAATGCCTGGTCCCCGACTTAACTGGCGTGGCACGCGGAAAAATTTTGCCACGCGCCAAATTCACCGAAGACCGGGGCATGCGCCTGCCCCAGTCCATAGTCGCCATGGGTGTTACGGGCGAATTTCCCGAAAGTGGGCCTTACTACGACGTGATTGAACCAACGGACCGGGATATGCAGTTGCGCCCCGACCCGTCCACTGTGCGCATCGTGCCCTGGGCGACCGACCCGACAGCGCAGGTGATCCATGACTGCTTTGATCACCAGGGCAAGTTGGTGCCTTTTGCCCCGCGCAGTGTGTTGCGCAAAGTCTGCGATTTGTTTACCGCCGAAGGGCTCAAGCCCATTGTGGCGCCGGAGTTGGAGTTTTACCTGACCGCGCGCAACACCGACCCCAATACCTTGCTCAAAGCGCCCATAGGCCGCAGCGGCCGCGCCGAGACTTCACGCCAGGCCTATAGCATCGACGCGGTCAATGAGTTCGATCCGCTGTTTGAAGAAATTTACGACTATTGCGAGAAGATGGAACTCAACGTGGACACCTTGATCCACGAAGTCGGCGCCGGTCAAATGGAAATCAATTTTTTCCACAACGAACCACTAGGCCTGGCCGACGAGGTGTTTTTCTTCAAGCGCACCGTGCGCGAAGCGGCTTTGCGCCACAACATGTACGCTACCTTCATGGCCAAACCCATTGCCGGTGAGCCGGGCAGCGCCATGCATGTGCACCAGAGTCTGGTCGATATGCAGACTGGTAAAAACGTTTTCAGTAAAGAGGACGGTAGCGCCTCGGAAATGTTTATGCATTACATCGGCGGTCTGCAGCGCTATATACCGGCGGCCATGGCCCTGGTGGCACCCTA
>CANNEW010000050.1 GCA_947503685.1 Comamonadaceae bacterium
ATTGGCCGGCGTGGCGAAGTGGTGGCGCTGCGCTGGACGCGCCCCCCACGCCAGGGCCCCAAGGTGATGGCAGAAATCGAAAGCATGGTGCATGCAGCAGCACCTTTCCCGGCGCCAGTGCGCATGGGCAAGATCAGCTACACCGAGGTCTGGTTGTGGCACAAGAGTGGTCGCTTTCAATTGGACAGCCTGACCGAAGGGCAAAAGTAGGATGGCATCGCAGCAGCGGCGACGGCAAGCACTCAAGAGCCCCGGTAGGTGGAATAACTCCAAGGGCTGACCAGCAGCGGTACATGGTAGTGGGCGCTGGCATCGGCGATGCCAAAGTCAATGCCCACCTGGTCTAAAAACGGGGGCTCGGGCAAATCCACGCCCCGCGCGCGGAAGTAATCGGCCACCGCAAATTCCAGCCGGTAGCAGCCAAGCTGCAGGGCGGCATGTTCGTACAACAAACCATCAGGGTTGCGGCCATCGCTATTGAGTACCAAGGCTTTCACCAATGTGGACTGCCCCGCTTGCACACTGAACAAGCGCACCGCCATGCCCGCTGCCGGGGTGCCGTGCATGGTGTCTAAAACGTGGGTGCTCAGGCCCATAGTCGATTCCCCTCAAATAGGGCGAAAGTGTAATCAGTGCTTTGTGTTTGCTGCACACTAGCCCGCGCTCTGGCTTTGCCGCTACCATTGGCCGCATGCCCCATTACGACTCCACGGCCCCCTATCCGCGTGACCTGGTCGGCTATGGCCCAAAGCCCCCGCACCCCCAGTGGCCAGGCAAAGCACGCGTGGCAGTGCAGTTTGTGCTTAATTACGAAGAGGGCGGCGAAAACAGCGTCTTGCATGGCGACGCCGGCTCCGAGCAGTTTTTGTCCGAGATGTTCAACCCCGCTGCCTTCCCCGACCGCCATATCAGCATGGAAGGCATTTACGAATACGGTTCGCGCGCGGGGGTCTGGCGCATCTTGCGTGAATTTGAAAAACGCAAGCTGCCGCTGACCGTTTTTGGCGTAGCCACTGCCTTGCAAAGATACCCGGAATTGTGCGCGGCATTTCAAGAACTGGGCCATGACATCGCCTGCCATGGCCTGAAGTGGATTCATTACCAGAACATCGACGAAGCCACCGAACGCGCCCACATGCACGAGGCCATGGACATATTGCGCGATTTGTGTGGCGAACGCCCCTTAGGCTGGTACACCGGTCGCGACAGCCCGCGTACCCGCCGCCTGGTGGCCGATTACGGCGGCTTTGCCTACGACAGCGACTACTACGGCGACGACCTGCCGTTTTGGATGCAGGTGCAAAAAACCGATGGCACGGTGGTGTCCCAACTCATCGTGCCCTACACCCTTGATTGCAATGACATGCGCTTTGCGCTGCCCCAAGGCTATTCGCACGCCGACCCTTTCTTCCAATACCTGAAAGACAGCTTTGATGTGCTGTATGCCGAAGGCGACCCCCAGGGCGACAATGCGCCCAAAATGATGAGCATCGGCATGCATTGCCGCTTGCTGGGCCGGCCCGGGCGCATCACCGCTTTGCAGCGCTTTTTGGACCATGTGCAAAGCCATGACCATGTCTGGGTTTGCCGCCGCCTGGACCTGGCGCAGCACTGGAGTAGCGTGCATCCCTACGCGCAAGCCGCATGACGCTGGACGAACTCAACAGCGCGCCCTTGGCGCAAGCGCAGGCCATGCTGGCCGGTTTGTACGAGCACTCCGACTGGATTGCCGAGCAAGCCCTGGCCCAGCGGCCTTTTACATCGCTGGCGCAATTGCAGTACGCCATGTGCCGCGTGCTCGATGCGGCGGGGCGCGAGGCGCAACTGGCCTTGCTGCGCGCCCACCCGGAGCTGGCCGGCAAGGGCTTGGTGCTGTCCAAGCTGACCACCGAATCCCAGCAGGAACAAAAAAAGGCTGGGCTTACCGATTGCACGCCACAAGAACTGGCCGCTATTCAGCAGTTCAATGCCGATTACCGTGCCAAATTTGACTGGCCTTTCATTGTGGCGGTGCGTGGCCCGCGCGGTACGGGCCTGACCAAAGCGCAAATCATGGCCACCATGGCGCGCCGCTTGCAAGGCCACCCGGATTTTGAGTTGCAAGAGTGCTTGCGCAATATCCACCGCATTGTGGAAATTCGCCTGGCCGATAAATTCGGTATCCAGCCCGACGTGGGCAGCGAAGTATGGGATTGGCAGGAAGCCCTGTCGCGCCACAGCGACCCCGGTTTTGCTGAGCGCGGCGAACTCACCGTCACCTACCTCACCGAAGCCCACCAGGCCTGCGCGCGGGATATCGTGCAACGCATGCGCGATGTCGGTATGGACGAAGTCCACATCGATGCGGTCGGCAATGTGGTGGGCCGCTACCACGCAGCTACGCCCGGCGCGCGCACCTTGATGACCGGCAGCCATTACGACACCGTGCGCAATGGCGGCAAATATGACGGGCGCTTAGGTATTTTTGTGCCCTTGGCTTGCGTGCAGGCCTTGCATCGGGCCGGGCAGCGCTTGCCCTTCGGCATTGAAGTGGTGGCTTTTGCCGAAGAGGAAGGCCAGCGCTTCAAGGCCACGTTTTTATCGGCCTCGGCGCTGACCGGCAGCTTCGACCCTGCCTGGCTGGACCAGTGCGACGCCGTTGGCATCAGCATGCGCAGCGCCATGCAGCAGGCCGGTCTGGACCCGGCGCAGATTGCGACGATAAGGCGCGATCCGCAGCACTACCTGGGCTTTGTGGAAGTGCATATCGAGCAAGGGCCGGTGCTCAATGAATTGAACATCCCCTTGGGTGTAGTCACTTCTATCAACGCCAGCGTACGCTTTACCGGCAGCGTCACCGGGACCGCCAGCCACGCCGGCACCACGCCCATGAACCGCCGCCGCGATGCGGCTTTGGCGGTGGCCGAATTGGCTATGTACATGGAACAGCGCGCCGCCCGCGATGGCGATTCGGTAGCCACCATCGGGCAGTTGCACGTGCCTTCGGGTTCGATCAATGTGGTGCCGGGACGCTGTGATTTTTCGCTGGACATGCGCGCCCCATCTGATGCGCAGCGCGATGTTTTGTGTGCTGACGTGCTGGCCCATCTGCAGGCTATTTGTACGCGGCGGGGGCTGGCATACACCCTGCAAGAGAGCATGCGCGCCAGCGCTGCGCCCAGCGCTCCGGCCTGGCAGTCACGCGGGGCAGCGGCAGTGGCCAAGCTGGGATTAGCGGTACACCGCATGCCCAGCGGCGCCGGGCACGACGCCATGAAAATGCACGACATCTTGCCCCAGGCCATGCTGTTTGTGCGCGGCGAAAACAGTGGCATCAGCCACAACCCGCTCGAATCGAGCACCAGCCACGACATGCAACTGGCCATCGATGCCTTTAGGCTCTTGCTACAGGATGTGGCAGCCTCAGCCTCAGCCTCAGCCTCAGCTTCAGCTTCAGCTTCAGGGCTTTGATCGCCGACGGCGCCCTGGTTGCATCCCTCTTTTTTTGAATGTGCTCCATGAAATCAGACCTATATGCCCAGCTTGACGCCTGGGTGAACCAGCATTTCGACGAGGAAGTTCAATTTTTGCAAGCGCTGGTGCGCGTACCCACCGACACGCCTCCAGGCAACAACGCGCCGCATGCCGAGCGCACCGCCGAACTGCTGCAGGCCATGGGGCTGGAAGCGGAAAAATTTCCCGTGCCGCCCGAGATGGCGCAGGCGGCGGGCTTGCAGAGCGTCACTAATTTGCTGGTGCGCCGCCGCTTTGGCCCGGGGCGCACCGTGCTACTCAATGCACATGGCGACGTGGTGCCGCCCGGCGAAGGCTGGACGCATGATCCCTATGGCGCGGAGATCGTCGATGGCAAGCTCTATGGCCGCGCCGCTGCGGTCAGCAAATGCGACTTTGCTACCTACACCTTCGCGCTGCGTGCATTAGAAGCGGTCGCCAAGCCGACCCAGGGTTGCGTGGAATTGTTGTTTACCTACGACGAAGAATTCGGTGGCGAACTCGGGCCCGCTTTGCTGTTGAATAATGGCACGATCAAGCCAGACCTGATGGTGGCTGCCGGCTTTAGCTACCAAGTCATTACCGCGCACAACGGTTGTTTGCAATTGGAGGTGACGGTACACGGCAAGATGGCCCATGCCGCTATTCCCGATAGTGGGGTCGATGCGCTGCAAGCAGCGGTACACCTACTCAACACCTTGTTTGCGCAAAACGCGGGCTTGAAAAATGCCCGCTCCGAGGTGGTGGGCATCACGCATCCTTACTTGAACGTGGGCATGATCGAAGGCGGCACCAACACCAATGTGGTGCCGGGCCGCGTTAGCTTCAAACTCGATAGGCGCATGATTCCAGAGGAAAACCCTGAGCGGGTGGAAGCGGATTTGCGCGCATTGATCGCAGAGGCAGCTGCGCAGTGTCCAGGCATCCAGGTGGAAGTCAAACGCCTACTGCTGGCGCGCGCTATGCGTCCGCTGCCCGGCAACGGGCCCTTGGTGCAGGCCTTGCAAAGCCATGCGCAAGCAGTATTTGGCGAGGCGGTGCCTGCTTTGGGCACGCCGCTGTACACCGATGTGCGTTTGTTCAGTGAAGCGGGTATTCCTGGCGTCATTTACGGCGCCGGGCCGCGCACGGTGCTGGAATCGAACGCTAAACGCGCGGACGAAAACATCGTGCTCGAAGACTTGCGCCGCGCCACGCAGGTGATGGCGCGCACTTTGACGGATTTACTGGCCTAGCGCAAGCCCCAACTTTTTGTGGTTCTCGGTCCAGGCTTGAAGCTTGCAACGGAGGGGTTGCAAGTTTTGCCAGGCAGAGCCTGATCAGGCGTCCGCCAGTTGCATTGCAACAAAATTGCAACAAACCTTGTGCAGACATGGCGCTTCTTTTACGCGGTTCATGATTTTTCTGTAACCTTATTACCAAATTATTTGTGTTTAACTGTTTAATGTGTGATTTACATTAGATTTGCGAATATCATTCGCGATTTATCGGGTAGGCAGCAAGAACGACATCCTCTTGCACATGTGTAAAGTTAAAGAAGGGCAGATATGGAAGCATCGACAAAACAGGAACACTCGCTGGAACCCAAGGACCTGACGGGTGGAGACTATGGTTTTATGGCTTTGATTGTCGTGGTGCTGATTGCTGTGACCTTACTGGGCGTGACCAGTGTGCGGGAGGCCATAAAAACCGAAGGCACCAAACGCAATGGCGAGCAATGGGCTGCTTGGTTCACCAAGGCCAGCGAAACCCGCTTTGCGCCAGACTACGCCATCGCGGCCTGTGCTGGCGGCGCCAAACCAGTTGCCGCACCCACTGCTGCTGATGCTGGCGAGGAAGCCAAGCCCGCTGATGCGCCTGCCGCTGACGCCGCCGCAGCACCAGCACCAGCACCAGCACCAGCACCAGCAGCCGGCACTTGGGGCGCCTGCCTGGCGCACCTGACAAGCGCCACCGAATTTAAAGACATGGTGAACCCCTTCACCGGCAAAGCGCCCAATTTCATAGCTGCATGCGACCCGGCAGACCGCAGCCTAGTGGGCTCTATCGTGCTAGAAAAAAGCACCGCCAACCCACCAGGATCGGCGGTGGCAACGGTCACCTCCCAACTGGTGGACGCTGATTTGATCGCTGAAAAAATGGCACTCAAAATCAGCGTGTGTGACAAGGGCTCCTACGCGGTCAAGGTCGCGGAAATTGAATTCTGAGGTACATCATGGAAGACCGCAAACTCATATCGATTAAAGACCTGGATGTCAGGGAGTTGCTGGAGGTGGACAAGCCAGCAGATATTCCGCACGACTTGCCGTTTCGTAAATGGTTGTATTCCTGGATGCTGGACCCGGCCATTGCCGGCAACTTTCAGCGCAGTTTTGATAAATGGATTGGCCTGCTAATTATTGCCAATCTGTTCAGCCTGATTTTCGAAACCGTCCCCGGCATCTACGAGCCCTACAAGCACTGGTTCGAGTTTTTCGACTTGTTCTCTATTGCCATTTTCACGGTAGAGTACCTGCTGCGCTTTTATTTGTCCGCAGAAGATGCGGCCTTTAAGGGCAAAGTCAGTTCCCGTTTGGCCTATGTGCTCAGCCCGTTTGCGATTATTGATGCATTGGCCATCGTGCCTTTCTACCTAGTGCGGGTGTTTGGTTTGTCGATTGACCTGCATGTTCTCAAGGCACTGCGGATTTTGCGTTTACTGAAAATTCTCCGTATCGTTATCCCGGCCTATCAAGAATTTGCCGCTGCTAATCGGGGTCGCACCCTCCGGCAAAAAGTGCATGCCTTGATTTTTGATAGCCCCCATGGCGGGCGCCTCCACGAGATGTTCCAACTCTTCATCGCCGGGTGGGTGCTGATTTCGGTGTTTTCGGTGATCTTTGAGTCGGTACACGGCCTTTCCTATTTGCTCAATATCGAGTTTGTGATTCTGGATGCGGTGGCGGTCGCGATATTCACGATCGAGTACTGCATGCGCATGTATTCCTGCGTGGAAGAACCTGGCTACAAGGGTACCGTGATGGGTCGCTGGCGTCAGTTCAAGTCCCCGTCGACGATGATCGACTTCCTGGCGATTCTTCCTTTCTTCTTGGAAGTTTTCCTGGCCCACTTGCTGGATTTGCGATTCCTGCGGGTCTTCCGCCTGACACGTTTACTCAAACTCACGCGTGGCAATGACGCTACCGCCACCTTGGTCAAGGTTGTCTCACGCGAGTGGCCGGTGATTGCCGCTGCCGGCTTCATCATGGTGTTGCTGGTGGTGCTGACGGCGTCGCTAGGCTATTTGTTTGAATACGATGCGCAGCCGGACAAGTTTGAAAACATCCCCACCTCGATCTACTGGGCGGTGATTACGCTGGCCTCGGTGGGCTATGGGGATATTTCGCCGGTCACCGTAGCGGGCCGGGCCATGACGATTGTGCTGGCCTTCATTGGTATCGGTATCTTCGCGATTCCTGCCGCTTTGTTGTCTTCCGCTTTCAGCGATGAATTGCATAAAGAGCGTGAAGAACTGAAGAATAACTTGTACAAAATCATGAAGGACGGCGTGATCGACGCCAATGAAGTCCTAATCATTCGTGCCGAAGCGACGCGCATGCACTTAGGCGTGGAAGAGGTGAACGCACTGATTAATCTGATACAGCATGAATTGGACAAAGAGGCCGATCTTAAAAGCCTGCCGATCAGCACCATCGCGCAAAGACCCGAGCTGGCGGTGGAGCATTACAAGTCACTCATCAGCGACATCCGCAGCTTGGCCTTGCTCACCGATGAGGCGGCTTTTGATGCAACCGTCAAAGCCCGAGACAGTTTGACCGCAACCGACATGGCTTTGTGGCGGCAAATTCAGGGAAAGAGCTGATAATCGTGCTTTCCCCCGCGCCGACGCGACAAGCGTCGGCGCCTGAAAGTTGATAGTTAGCTTGTCCCTTGGTAGATTGTGAAATGCCGCCATGAAATTTTCCGAGTTGCAACATAGTGTGATGGAGGTCCTGGAGGGATCGCCCAGCTACAAGATCAGCAAGTACGTGGAATGGCTGATCACCGTGGTGGTGCTGGTCAATTGCTCGGCCGTGATTTTGGACTCGGTGCCGGAAATCCACGCGGTCTACAAAGACTTCTTCCATGAACTCGAATTCTGGAGCGTGATGTTCTTCACGACGGAATATGTGTTGCGCGTCTGGTCTTTGGGCGCAAAGTTTGCAGGTGGCGAGGGCGGCTCCTGGAAAGGGCGTAAGCAGTACATCTTCAGCCCCTTCGGCCTCGTGGACTTTTTTGCCACTATGCCGCATTACTTGCATATATTTTTCCCGACCCTGGACTTGCGCATATTGCGGGTGCTGAGACTGTTGCGAATTCTTAAACTCTCCAAGTACAACACCGCTTTGCAAGACCTGTTCAGTGCGGTGCACTCAGAGCGCCGCGCCTTTGGATCGGCCGCGTTCTTGCTGCTCATTGTCACGATCGTGTCGGCCTCCCTGATGCACTTTGCCGAAGGACATGAGCAGCCTGAACATTTTGGCTCCATCCCCCATGCGATTTACTGGGCCATCGTCACTATCACCTCGGGTTTTGGCAACGTCGATCCCGTCACCAAAGCCGGCGAGGTGATTGCGCTGATGACCGGCTTTTTGGGTGTGTGTATGGCCGCCATCATGACCGGAATCGTCGCCTCCGCCTTTTCCAACCAGCTCTCGCGCAAGAAAGCCGCTTACCAAAGCCAGTTGCGCTTGGTGCTCGCCGATGGCGTGGTGAGCGACGCCGAGCGTGAATCGCTCAAACAGTTGCAGGCAAAATACCGTTTGTCGGATGCGCAGGTGCAGGTGTTTATCGACGAAGCACAGGCGAACAAAAAATAATGGAAACCAACAACCCGATGCAAGCACTGACAGGCATGCGCCATGTCAAGCGTCGCATTTATGAAATCCTGGACGGTGCGGTGGTGGACAGGGCCAACCAGGTCTGTGAAATTTTCATCGCCTCTTTGGTGGTGGCCAATGTACTGGCGATTATTCTGGAGTCGGTACACGATATCCACGAGGCTTACCACGCGTATTTTTATGTCTTTGACCTGTTCAGCGTGGCGGTATTCTCCCTAGAGTATGTGCTGCGCGTTTGGTCTTGTGGCGAAAAGTACCCGCACCTAGAAGGCAGCGCCTGGCGCGGGCGCAAAGAGTATGTGTTCAGTGTCTATGGCATGGTAGATTTTTTCAGCACCATACCGTTCTACTTGCAACTGCTGTTTCCGGGCGCGGATTTGCGCGTGTTGCGCATGTTCCGCCTCTTGCGGATTTTCAAGCTCTCGCGCTACAACAGCGCGATGGACGATATGTTTGAGGCCATCAAGTCGGAGAAGGACTCTTTTTCTTCGGCCCTGTTTTTGCTGCTGATCAGCTGCCTGCTTTTTTCGTCGCTGATTTACATCATTGAGGGTACAGACCAGCCCGAGGTCTTCCCCTCGATTCCGGCGGCCATGCACTGGTTTAGCCTGACCATCATCGCAGGCTGGGGCAATGTAGATCCGGTCACCTACGTGGGCGTGGTGCTGGTGGTGGTAACGCAAATTCTGGCGATTGCGCTGGCCGCCATCCTGACCGGTGTGGTCGCTACCGCTTACACCGCGCAAGTGCAGCGGCGTGAATCGGAATACGAGATGCAGGTGCGCGAAGTGCTAGCTGACGGCATAGTCACAGAAGAAGAGCAAATCCAGCTCAAGCAAATGCAAGCCAAGTTTGGCATGACGGACGAGCAGGTCGAAGCCATCGCCGAGCAGGTGCGGCGCGAAAAAGAAGTGAGTACGGTAAAGCTCTAGCGCTCAGCCCCAAGGGCAAGCGCGCTTAGCAACTCGCGTGCACGCTAGGCCTAGGCACACTGGCGCGCAGCAAACAAACCAGCGTCATCGCGAGTAGCGAAGCGACGTGGCGATCCATGCAGGAATGAAGTCATGGATTGCCACGGCCTGCGGCCTCGCAATGACGGGTCATTGACTTAGGCCGCGGCCTTGCCGCGCAGCGCGCTCACCAGGCCGCTTATCAGGGGCCAGACCAGCATCAAAATGGCCAGGCCGAAGATGCCGCCTACCAGGCCGTTGGACCAGAAAATGGACAAACTGCCTTGCGACATCAGCATGGACTGGCGGAAGCTGGCTTCGGCCATATCGCCCAGTACCAGCGCCAGCACCAGGGGTGCCATCGGGTACTTGAGCTTCTTGAACAAATAGCCCACCACGCCAAAGACCATCATCATCACCACGTCAAACATAGAGCTGTGCACGGTATAGGCGCCTATCGCGCAGATCACCACAATCACCGGCGCGATCACCGAAAACGGTATGCGCAAAAACGCGGCCCAGTAGGGCACGGTGGTCAACACCACCAGCAGGCCGACGATATTGCCCAGGTACATCGAAGCGATCAAGCCCCAAACAAAGTCTTTATGCTCGACAAACAGCATAGGCCCTGGCTGCAGGCCCCAAATCATCAGGCCGCCCAGCAACACGGCAGCCGTAGGCGAGCCGGGAATGCCCAGCGTGAGCATGGGCAACAGCGCCGAAGTGCCCGCCGCATGCGCAGCCGTTTCGGGCGCCAGTACGCCTTCAATCTGGCCCTTACCAAAGGTTTCAGGCTCTTTGGACATACGCTGCGCGATACCGTAGCTCATAAAAGAAGCAGGCGTGGCGCCACCGGGTGTAATGCCCATCCAGCAGCCGATGGCGGTGGAGCGTAAAAACGTCAGCCAGTAGCGGGGCAGAGTCTTCCAGGTTTCCCACACCACTTTGGGGTTGAGCTTGGCGGACTTGCCCTTAAAGGCCAAGCCTTCTTCCATGGTCAGCAAAATCTCGCCAATGCCGAACAGGCCGATCACCGCGATCAAAAAGTCAAAGCCCTTGAGCAGCACCGGAAAGTCATAGGTCATGCGCAATTGGCCGGTCACGCTGTCCATGCCCACCGCAGCCAGCGCAAAGCCCAGCATCATGGCGGCAATGACCTTGGCCGGCGGTTCCTTGCTCATGCCCACAAAGCTACAAAACGTGAGCAGTTGCACCGCAAAGTATTCGGCCGGCCCAAAGTTGAGCGCGAACTTGGCCAGTACCGGCGCTAAAAAGGTAATCAGCACGACGGCAAAAAACGCGCCGATAAACGAGGAGGTAAAGGCCGCCGTCAGCGCTTGCGCCGCCTGACCTTGCTGGGCCATGGGGTAGCCGTCAAAGGTGGTGGCGACCGACCAGGGCTCGCCCGGGATGTTGAACAAAATCGAGGTGATGGCCCCGCCAAACAAGGCACCCCAGTAAATACAGGAGAGCATGATGATGGCCGAGGTCGGGTTCATCGAAAACGTCAGCGGCAGCAAAATGGCAATGCCATTGGCACCGCCCAGTCCGGGCAACACCCCGATCAGCACACCCAAGACGATGCCGATCAGCATGTAGGCAATATTGGGCAGCGTCAGCGCCACCGAAAAGCCATGGAACAGGTTGTTGATTTCGTCCATCAGAACCCCAACATGGCTTCAATCGGGCCCTTGGGTAGCGGCACCAAAAACCATTTTTCGAACACCAGGAAAAACACCAGCGGCACGCCGATCGACACCGCCAAACTGGGGGGCCAGGCAAACTTGCCGTGGTGGCGCATGAAGTAGCCGATCAGGATGGCCGAGGGCAGATAAATGCCCAGGTACACCATGGCCACCACATAAATCACCATGGGCACCAGCATTTGGAACACCGGTACCAGCTCTTCGCGGGTGGCAAATACCGCATGGGATTTGCTCCATTTGAGCAGCGTGGAGAGCACGATAAATGTGCTTGCAAGCAACAAAAAAAGACCGATATAGAACGGGAAATAGCCAGAGCGCGGCCCATCGTCGCCCCAGCCGGTGCCGACCCGCAGGCTGTCGGTAATCACCATGCCGGCGATGGCCATCAGCACCAGGCCCACCACCAACTCCGGGCCGCGGGTCAGGGTAGCCGCGCTTTCTCCGTGCGCCTCCCCTGATTCCTTATTGGGTGTTGTCATAGCAAATTCCCGTTCCTTGGTTCAAACATCAGTTGGCGATAAAGCCGGCTTCTTTCATCAGCTCGCGGTGCAGTTGCTCGTTCTTGCCCAGCCAATTGAAGTAGTCCTGGCCGGTTAGGGCTGTTTGCTTGAAGGCGCCTTTTTCCATAAAGTCTTTCCATTCGGGCAGTGCACGCACTTTTGTGAACAAGTCCAGGGAGTACTTCACCTGGTCATCCGATACCCCCGGTGGCATGAAGATGCCGCGCAGCATCAGGTATTCCAAGGGCAAACCGGCCGAGGCGCAGGTCGGGATATCGTTCCAGGACTCGGTTGCCGTCAGCTTCACTTTGTAGGGCAGCTTTTCTTTGTCCGTCACGCACAGCGGGCGCAGCGCGCCCGAACGCCAGTGCGATTCGGCCTCGATGGGGTTGTTCACCGTGGAATCAATGTGTTTGCCTACCAGTTGCACCGCTACATCGCCGCCGCCTTTGAGGGGGATGTAAATCATCTTCTTGCCCACGGACTTTTCCATCAGCACGGTGATGATCTGGTCTTCTTGTTTAGACCCTGTGCCGCCCATCTTGAAAGCTTTGTCGGGCTGGCCCTTGAGTGCAGTGACATAGTCCTTGGTATTTTTGTACGGTGTCTCTGCATTGACCCACAGCACAAAATTGTCCAGGGCCAGCATTTGCACCGGCGTCAGGTCGCGCCAGTTAAAAGGCACCCCGGTGGCCAGTGGCGTGGTGAACAGGTTGGACAAGGTAATGACTATTTTGTGCGCATTGCCCTTGTCACCCTTCACATCTAAAAAGCCTTCAGCGCCCGCGCCGCCGGACTTGTTGACCACGATGATGGGTTGCGGGCTGAGCTTGTTTTTAGCCACCACGCCTTGGATAAAGCGCGCCATCTGGTCGGCGCCACCACCGGTGCCTGCGGGCACTACAAATTCGATGGGTTTAGTCGGCTCCCAAGCCTGGGCAGGTGCCAAAAAGCTGGCCAGGGCCAGCACAACGGCGCTTTGGGTGGCGCCAATCAAAGTCTTCAGTTTCATAGTGTCTCCTCGTGTAATAAAAAAAAACCATACCGGCAGTCTAGGCCTCTGCGTGCCCGGTAACTGCACTACCAACTAGGTATCAGTCTAGTCGGCCGCCAACCCTTAATCCTAGGGCCCGCGCATAGTCGCCCGCGCCCATTTTTTTGCCATCCTCAG
>CANNEW010000051.1 GCA_947503685.1 Comamonadaceae bacterium
CGTGTTCGCTGGCGCGGTAGATGGCGTCGATCACTTGCTGGTTGCGCAGGGAGCTCTCGAGCGTGACGTGCTCCTCCATGGCACCGCTAGCGGCGCGGGCAAAGGCTTCGACCTGGCATTTGTATTGGCGGCTGTCCTGGAATCGGAATATTTGGCTGTGGGCGTGGTTCTGGTTGGTGAGTTCTATTTCTTCCGGCCCCCAGCGTTCAGCATTAAAGGGAGACTTCACTTCGATAAAACCCTCGGTGCCATGAAACACCATCGACTGGCGTGCGGCCAGTTGGGTGGCAATATAAAAACTCAGCTCAAAGCTGCCGAAATCGGCGCGTACCGAGGAATACACATCGGTGCCAAAGTGGGGGTCGCGCTCGGTGCTGGCTTGCACGCGCAGCGCTTCTTTGCTGGTGACAAAGCGGGTGGTGATGGTGGGATAGACGCCGATGTCGGGCAGGCCGCCGCCGCCCAGGTCGGGCTGGTTGCGCATATTGTCCGGGTCGCGGTTGAAGTAGCTAAAGCAGCCTTGCACCTGTTTGAGCGTGCCGATGGCGCCGCCGTTGAGCAGCTCGCGCACTTTGCGCCAGACCGGCGCGTAGGTCACCATAAAAGCTTCGGAGATTAAAACCCCGTTACGTTCACGCGCCTCTATCAATTCGCCAATCGCCCCGGCGTGCAAGGCAATCGGTTTTTCGCACAAAACGTGCTTGCCCGCATCGGCCGCTTTGATCGTCCATTCCACATGCTGCGAGGTGGGCAGCGGGATGTAGACGGCATCAATCTCGTCCGACTCGAGCATGGCCTGGTAGGAAGCAAATACATGGGGAATCGCAAAGCGGTCGGCAAAAGCCTGCGCACGCCCCAGGTCGCGGCTGGCTACGGCGCTGACCACGCAGTTTTGCGCATCCTGTAAAGCCGGGACGACCAGTTCGCGACCGATTTTGGCAGTCGATAGGATGCCGAAACGTAGCATGCATGCCTCCTTACAAGGGGTGAGAAAGTAGTGCGCCAGTGTAGGGGCTGGGGATGCAGTGCAAGGCCTAGCGATGGCGCTTGCACTATGGATTACGGTAGCAAGGATGGGGAGCGCAGCGCCGCGAGGTCAAGCACACGCAGTCCCCCGTATTCCACGCGGATAGAGCCCTGCGCTTGCAAGGTGTTAAGCGCCTCATTGACCCGTTGGCGCGGATAAGCCCACCAGATAGGCCAGTTCCTGCTGGGTGATGCTCAGCACCTCCCCGACGCCGGGGTAGAGCACTGGGTTAAAAAGCGCAGCCAGGCTGCGCGCGACGCGCACATCGGGGTTGTTCATGCGGTCAATCTCCCTGGCGGCGATGAATTGGGCCAGACGCTCATTGAGCTGGTTCATCACAAAGCGGTTAAATCCGATGGAATGGTCCAGTAGCCAGTGAAAAGTGTCTACATGCAAACCCGCGACACGGCTTTTGCGCAAGGCTTGGATGTTGTAGCGGTAGCTCTCGCGCTTTAAGGCCGTGCCTTCGCCAAACCAGCCGCCCGGTGGGATACCGGTGTAGGTGATGGTTTGGCCCTGCGCGTTGTCGGTGCTCATTTTGAGCAGGCCGTCGATCACGCCAAACCAGTAAGTTACGGGTCTGCCGGTGCGGCATAGCGTTTCGCCGGGGCTGGCCTCGGCGATCTTCAGGTCGGTGGCGGCGCGCGCGCGTTCCTCCTCTGTTAGCAAGCGCATCCAGGGGATGGCCAACAACTCCGGATCGGTGAGCGGACGGCGGCGGGCGTGCAGGACAGATTCCGGGGTCATGGCGGGTCTCCTTTTGGTGTCAACATCTCGCGCTGCCGAGCGCTTGGCGCAGTGAATTTCGTCAGCTGGCTGCAAGAGAAGGGAAAACACCTAGTCGAATTTCTCTCAATTGTCGTTCAAACGACAACGAAACGTCAAACGCCCTTTTAGTATTCAAAGTAAATGATGCCCTGCCCTCTGCATAGGCGCAGGCGCATAACTGAAGGACTTTTTTCGATGCAGACAACGTTTGTGCAATTGCTCATGCAGCATGCCAAGGCGCGCCCCGATGCGCCTGCTATGCGTGAGAAGGAATACGGAATCTGGCAGACCCTGAGCTGGTCGCAACTGGCCGTCATGGTAGAGCAGCTCGCCGCCGGCCTACACCAGGCCGGTTTGCGCCGGGGTGAACATATGGTGGTGGTGGGCGCCAACCGCCGGCGTTTGTATGCCACCATGCTGGCCGTCCAATCGCTGGGTGCGATCCCGGTGGCGCTCTACCAGGACGCAGTGGCGGCCGAATGCGAATTCCCCATCAACAATGCGGAAGTGCGCTTTGCCTTTGCCGAAGACCAGGAGCAAGTCGACAAGCTCTTGGAAGTGCGCGAGCGTGCGCCGCAACTGACGCATATATATTTCGACGAAGCGCGTGGCCTGCGCAAGTACGACCAGCCCGGCTTGCTGTCGATGGACGCTTTGCAGGAAGCGGGCAAAGCCTATGCGCAAGCGCACCCGGCATTTTTTGCCGACGCCATTGCCCAGGTTAAACCTGACGACACGGCAGCCATGTTCTTCACCTCCGGCACCACCGGTAACCCCAAAGGCGTGGTGCATAGCCACGATACCTTGCTCAACCGCGCCCGCGCCGGTGCGACCTTTGACCGCCTGACGGAACACGAGGAAGTGCTGGCCTATATGCCGGTGGCCTGGATCGGTCAAAACATTTTTAGTTACGCGCAATGGCTGTCTTGCGGCTATGTGGTGAACTGCCCGGAATCGGCTGCCACCGCCACCATCGACCTGAAAGAAATCGGCCCGACCTATTACTTTGCGCCGCCACGGGTGTTTGAGGGCTTGTTCACCAGCGTCATGATCCGCATGGAAGACGCTTCGGCCATCAAGCGCAGCTTGTTCCATGCATGCATGCGCCTGGCCAAGCGCGTGGGGCCGGTGCTAAGCAGCGGCGGGCAGGTCACCTTGGTGGACCGCGCTTTGTACGCCCTAGGCAATTTGCTGGTGTACGGCCCCTTGCGCAACAACCTGGGTTTTAGCCGGGTGCGTGTGGCCTATACCGCTGGTGAAGCCATCGGGCCGGATTTGTTCAGCTTTTACCGCTCGATTGGCGTCAACCTGAAGCAACTTTACGGCTCCACTGAAACTGCCGTGTTTGTCTGCTTGCAGCCCGATAACGAGGCGCATGCCGATACCGTCGGTGTGCCCTGCGAAGGCGTGGAAATCAAGGTCGATGGCAACGGTGAAATTTTGGTCAAGTCGCCCGGGTTGCTGCGCGGCTATTACAAAAATCCAGAGGCTACGGCAGAAGTTTTAAGTGCAGATGGTTGGTACCACACCAGTGATGCCGGCTTTATCGACGCGCAAGGCCACTTGAAAATTATCGATCGCGTCAAAGACGTGGGCCGGGTGCGCGGAGGTGTATTTGACGGCGCCATGTTCGCGCCCAAGTATGTGGAGAACAAGCTCAAATTTTTCCAGCACATCAAAGAGGTGGTGGCCTATGGAGACGGACGCGAAAAAGTTTGTGTGCTCATCAATATCGACTTTGATGCGGTGGGCAACTGGGCCGAGCGGCGCAATTTGCCTTATGCCGGGTATACCGACCTGGCGCAAAAGCCGCAGGTCTATCAGCTCATCAAAGAGTGTGTGGAGCAGGTGAACGCCGACCTCAGCCGCGATGCTTTGCTCGCTGGTAGCCAGGTCAGCCGCTTCCTGGTGTTGCACAAAGAGTTGGATGCGGATGATGGTGAACTGACGCGGACAAATAAAGTGCGCCGGGGGTTTATCGCTGAGAAATACCAGGTGCTGGTGGACGCGCTCTACCAGGGGCGCAGCGAACAGTTTATTGAAACCCAGGTGAAGTTTGAAGACGGGCGTACCGGTAGCGTAAGCGCCACCCTGAAGATCGAGGATGCCAAGATTTTCGCCCCTGTGAAGGCCGCAGCATGAGCAAGAAAATGGGCGACGTTGTTCTGAACGTTAGCAATATCTCTCTGGCCTTTGGTGGCGTGAAGGCGCTGACCGATATTTCCTTTGACGTGCGCGAACATGAAATCCGCGCCATCATCGGCCCCAACGGTGCGGGAAAAAGCTCGATGCTTAACTGCATCAACGGTGTCTACACGCCGCAGCAAGGTTCCATTACCTTCCGGGGTAAAACCTTTAGCCATATGGACAGCCACGACGTGGCAACCATGGGTATTGCCCGTACCTTTCAAAACCTGGCTTTGTTCAAAGGTATGAGCGTGTTGGACAACCTGATGTCCGGGCGCAACCTCAAAATCAAAAGCAATATCTTTTGGCAGGCGCTGCGCATCGGCCCGGCCGAGCGCGAAGAGATCATGCACCGCGAGGCGGTGGAGCGCATTATTGATTTCCTAGAGATTCAAGCCTACCGAAAAACGCCTGTCGGGCAACTGCCCTATGGGCTGCAAAAGCGGGTCGACCTGGGTCGCGCTCTGGCCATGGAGCCGCAGGTTTTGCTGCTGGATGAACCGATGGCCGGTATGAACGTGGAAGAAAAGCAGGACATGTGCCGCTTTGTACTGGATGTTAATGACGAGTTTGGCACCACGGTGGTGTTGATTGAACATGACATGAGCGTGGTGATGGACATCAGCGACCGCGTGGTGGTGCTGGACTACGGCAAAAAAATCGGGGACGGTACGCCCGACGAAGTGCGCAAGAACCCGGACGTGATCAGCGCCTATTTGGGCACAAGCCGCTAAGGGCGGGGCAGTACGATGCAAAACAAAATGCAAAAAAGTGGCGTGTGGGCAACGGGAGAAGGTGTGTAAGCATGGGATTTTTTCTTGAAACATTGCTTGGCGGCCTAATGGCTGGCATGCTGTATTCCTTGGTGGCGCTGGGCTTTGTGCTGATCTACAAGGCCTCGGGCGTGTTCAATTTCGCGCAGGGCGCGATGGTTTTGTTCGCGGCTCTGGCGATGGCGCGTTTTGCCGAATGGCTGCCACTGTGGACCGGTATCACCGACAACCGCTTGGTTACCACCTCAATCGCCTTTATTTTGGCGGGTGTGGTGATGTTTTTGGTGGCCTGGACGGTGGAGCGCTTTGTGCTGCGCCACTTGGTGAACCAGGAAGGCACAACGCTTTTGATGGCTACCCTGGGTATCGCCTATTTACTCGATGGCGTGGGACAGACGATTTTTGGTAGCGATATTTACAAAATTGACATCGGCATGCCCAAAGAGCCCATGATGGCTTTTGAGTCCACTTTCCCTGGCGGCATTTTGATCAATAAAGAAGACCTGATCGCCGCCGCGATTGCGGCAGGTCTGGTGATTTTGCTCACCCTGTTTTTCCAAAAAACATCGACTGGCCGTGCCCTGCGGGCGGTTGCTGATGACCACCAGGCCGCACAGTCGATCGGCATCCCACTCAACCGCATTTGGGTCATTGTGTGGTGCGTGGCTGGGGTGGTGGCCTTGGTCGCTGGCATGATTTGGGGTAGCAAGTTGGGCGTGCAGTTTTCCCTTTCGGCGGTGGCCTTACGGGCGTTACCGGTGGTGATTTTGGGCGGCCTGACTTCGGTGCCCGGCGCCATTTTGGGCGGGCTAATCATCGGTGTGGGAGAGAAACTCTCCGAGGTGTTTCTAGGCCCCTACGTGGGCGGCGGCATTGAAATATGGTTTGCCTATGTGCTGGCGCTGGTGGTATTGCTCTTTCGCCCGCAAGGTTTGTTTGGCGAAAAAATCATCGATCGTGTCTGAAAGACACGTGTCGAAGTCCAAAGATTAAAAGTGAAGCACGTACAACATGTTTTATAGAGAAAACGGCCAATTCAAAACCAGCTACTGGGCTGACCAGCAGATCTTCCTTATTGCCCAGGACCGCTGGGCTATTTTGGCCTTGCTGGTATTTGCCTTTGTTGGCGTGCCCTTGTTGGTGGATGAGTACCTTTACCGCGCCATCTTGATTCCCTTTTTGATTCTGTCCTTAGCGGCCTTGGGCGTGAATATTTTGGTCGGCTACTGCGGTCAGATTTCACTGGGTTCGGGTGGGTTTATGGCCGTGGGCGCCTACGCAGCCTACAACACTTTTATTCGCATTGACGACATGCCTTTGCTGCTGGCGTTGCTGTCGGGTGGTTTCTTTGCCACCTTGGTGGGCATCTTTTTTGGCATACCGAGCTTGCGCGTCAAAGGTTTGTACTTGGCGGTGGCCACACTGGCGGCGCAGTTTTTTTGCGATTGGGCGTTTTTGCGCGTCAAATGGTTCACCAACAACACCTCATCGGGTTCGGTGTCGGTGTCCAACCTGCAGGTATTTGGTCAGCCAATCGACACCCCAGTTCAGAAGTACATTTTTTGCTTGAGCATTTTGTTGGTGTTTGCCTTGCTAGCCAAAAATCTGGTTCGCAGCGCGGTAGGCCGCGAATGGATGGCCATTCGCGACATGGACGTGGCCGCCGCGGTGATTGGCATTCGCCCGATGTACGCTAAGTTGAGCGCCTTTGCGGTCAGCTCCTTCATAGTGGGCGTGGCCGGAGCGTTGTGGGGCTTCATCCATTTGGGGGCCTGGGAGCCGGCAGCGTTCTCGGTAGACCGCTCGTTCTCGCTGTTGTTCATGGTCATCATTGGCGGCATGGGCTCCATCATGGGCAGTTTTTTCGGCGCCGCTTTTATTGTGGTTCTCCCGATTTTCCTCAACCAATTCATTCCCGTTGTAGGAGGGGTGTTTGGCCTTGAGGTGTCAACGGCCTTCATTTCGCATGCCGAGTACATGGTGTTTGGTGCCTTGATTGTTTGGTTTTTGATCGTCGAGCCGCATGGTCTGGCACGTCTGTGGAGCCTGGGCAAGCAAAAGCTGCGCTTGTGGCCCTTCCCGCATTGAGTTTTTCCCCGTTGTTTATTTTTTAAAGGAGACTTTGATGAGCTTAAAATTAACCTTAGCAGCTGGCTTGGCCGTGGCAACATTGGTCACCAGTGTGGCTACACCGGCCTTGGCCCAGTCCAAAGAGCAGTTTTTCCCCATGCTGGTGTACCGCACCGGCGCTTATGCCCCCAATGGCGTGCCATTCGCAAATGGCTATGCCGACTACCTCAAGTTGGTCAATGCTCGCGGTGGTATCAACGGCGTCAAGGTGTCGTTTGAAGAATGCGAAACCGGCTATGCCACCGACCGCGGTGTCGAGTGCTACGAGCGCCTCAAAGGCAAAAACGGCGGTGCCACCGTGTTCCAACCTTTGTCCACCGGCATCACCTTCGCACTGACCGAAAAAGCCCCCGGCGACAAGATTCCTCTTATCACAGGAGGCTATGGCCGCAGCGAATCGGCCGATGGCCAAGTGTTCAAATGGAACTTCCCGCTGACCGGCACCTACTGGGGGGCTGCTGATATGTTGATTCAGCACCTGGCGGCCAAAGAGGGTGGCTTTGACAAGCTCAAGGGCAAAAAAATCACCTTGGTCTACCACGACAGCCCGTATGGCAAAGAACCCATTCCTTTACTGCAAGAGCGCGCTGCCATGCATGGCTTTGCGCTGACCTTGCTGCCCGTGGCCCACCCTGGCGTGGAGCAAAAAGCCACTTGGTTGCAAATCCGCCAAAACCGCCCCGACTATGTGCTCAACTGGGGCTGGGGGGTGATGAATTCCACCGCCCTCAAAGAAGCCGTGGCCACAGGCTTTCCGCGCGACAAGATGTATGGTGTGTGGTGGGCTGGTGCCGAGCCCGATGTGAAAGACGTGGGCGACGGTGCCAAGGGATACAACGCCTTGGCGCTGCAACACGGTGCTGAGCCCAATGCAGCGGTGGTTAAAGAAATTTTGGCCAAGTTGCACGACAAAGGCCAAGGCACTGGCCCTAGGCCCGAGGTGGGTGAGGTGCTTTACATGCGCGGGCTGATAGCGGCCATGTTGGCGGTAGAGGGTGTGCGCGCTACGCAAGAACGCTTTGGCAAAGGCAAGTGGGTGTCAGCCGAGCAAGCGCGTTGGGGATACGAAAACCTCAACCTGACCCAAGCCAAGTTGGACGTCCTGGGCTTCAAGGGCGTGATGCGCCCCATTTCAACCTCTTGTTCTGACCACCAAGGCGCTTCCTGGGCCCGCGTACATCAGTGGGATGGCACGAAATGGAACTTTACCAGTGACTGGATGCAACAAGACGATGCGATCATAAAGCCCATGGTCAAGGCTGCCGCTGACAAGTATGCGGTCGAGAAAAAGTGGACTCGTCGTACTGGTCAAGACTGCCAGTCGTAATCGGTAAGGCCTAGCCCTTGTGCGCCTAAGGCGTTCACGGGTCTGGCCGGGGGTTCCTTGGAGCCCCCAATCGCCAGGCTTGCTGTGCAGGCTTGGCGATTGGTTGAAAAAGGCAAGACATGGAACCCAACAGCATCGTTCTCAACGTTAATGGCATCGAGGTCATCTACAGCCACGTCATCTTGGTCTTAAAGGGCGTGTCCTTGAAGGTGCCCAATGGCAAGATCGTCGCCATTTTGGGAGGCAATGGTGCCGGCAAGACCACCACTTT
This sequence comes from Comamonadaceae bacterium, assembly GCA_947503685.1. Classification (GTDB taxonomy): domain Bacteria; phylum Pseudomonadota; class Gammaproteobacteria; order Burkholderiales; family Burkholderiaceae_C; genus Allorhodoferax. Next base: position 8,484 of record CANNEW010000051.1, read on the forward strand.
GCGCGCTGTGTCTAATTTGTTAAAAGGCGAGCGCGGGGAGGTCACCAAAGGCAGCATCGAATTGCGTGGCGAGCGCATCGAGAACCTCACGCCGGCCGATCTGGTGCAGCGCGGTGTGGTGCAGGTGATGGAAGGCCGTCATTGCTTTGCCCACCTCACCATCGAAGAGAACTTGCTCACCGGCAGCTATACGCGCAAGAACAAGGCTGAGATCGCTGGCAATTTGGAAAAAGTGTATGCCTATTTCCCGCGCCTGAAGATGCGGCGTACCAGCCAGGCAGCCTATACCTCGGGCGGCGAACAGCAGATGTGTGCTATCGGGCGCGCGCTGATGGCTAGCCCGACCATGGTCTTACTGGACGAGCCGTCTATGGGCTTAGCACCGCAAATCGTGGAAGAGGTGTTTGAGATCGTCAAAGACCTGAACCAAAAAGAAAAAGTGACTTTTCTCCTGGCCGAGCAGAACACTAATATGGCGCTGCGCTATGCGGACTATGGCTACATCATGGAGTCCGGGCGGGTGGTGATGGATGGGCAGGCTAGCGATTTGGCCAATAACGAGGACGTGAAAGAGTTTTACCTCGGTATGGGCGGTGGAGAGCGCAAGAGCTTTAAAGACGTCAAGAGCTACAAGCGCCGCAAGCGCTGGTTGGCTTAAATTTTCAGGAGTGTCTATGGCTGAACATTACGACGCACTGGAAACCCGCACGCATCTGGCGCGTGAATCGGCATGGATGCAGGCGCTGCCCTTGCAGATAGCGCACGCGCAAGCGCACGCATCGGCTTTGGCCAGCAGCCTGGCAGGTGTGCAGGCCAGTCAGGTCAACTCGCTCGCCGCCTTGGCCCGCTTGCCCGTGGTGCGCAAGCAAGAACTATTGGATTTGCAAAAAGCCTCGCGCGCTGCAGGTGGCGATGTATTCGGCGGATTTAGCGCTCTGCGCTTTGGTGCGCACATGCCGCGCGTATTTGCCAGCCCGGGCCTGATCTATGAGCCCGAAGGCACGCAGCGCGATTACTGGCGCATGGCGCGCGCCATTTTTGCCGCGGGTTTCCGACCTGGCGAGCTGATTCACAACAGCTTTAGCTACCACTTCACGCCGGCCGGCTCGATGATGGAGACCGGCGCCCACGCCTTGGGCTGTACTGTTTTTGCCGGCGGTACCGGCCAAACCGAGCAGCAGGTGGCCGCCATGATGGAGTTGCAGCCGGCAGGCTATATCGGCACGCCCAGTTTCCTGAAAATAATTCTGGAAAAAGCCAGCGAGATGGGCGTGGCTCTGCCCAGTATGCGCAAAGCATTGCTGTCGGGCGAAGCCTTCCCCCCCTCTTTGCGCGACTGGTTGGCAGAGCGCGGCGTGCAGGGCTACCAGTGTTATGCCACTGCTGATGTGGGTTTAATCGCCTATGAAACCGCTGCCCGCGAGGGCTTGGTGCTGGACGAAGGCGTGATCGTCGAAATTGTCCGACCGGGCACCGGTGACCCGGTGGCTGCCGGCGAAGTCGGTGAAGTGGTCGTCACCAGTCTAAATCCGGCCTATCCCTTGATCCGGTTTGGAACCGGCGACCTGTCGGCGGTGCTGCCCGGCACATGCCCGAGCGGACGCACCAACACCCGTATCCGAGGCTGGCTGGGCCGCGCCGACCAGACCACCAAAATTCGTGGCATGTTTGTCCATCCCAGGCAGGTGGCGGACATCGTGCGCCGCTTTCCTGAGGTTTTGCGTGCACGCCTAGTTGTCAGCGGGGCGATGGCCCAGGACGAGCTGACCCTCAAGGTCGAAAGCGCCAGCGTCAGTGAGGGTTTGTCGGCCCGCATTAGCGAAGCCATCCGCGATGTGACCAAGTTGCGCGGTACGGTGGAGATGGCGGCGCCCGGTAGTTTGCCTAATGATGGGAAAGTAATTGAAGACGCCCGTAGCTATCAGTAAGCGAATAGCCCATTAGCCACCTATTTCCGGACATTTTCTGTGGCACGCGTTTGCGCTAAAACAAGCCTTTTTATTTATGCTGCGGCCAATAGGCGCTAGACTCCGGTTTTTACCCGTTGGAGACCATTATGAAGAGACTTTTATTGGCCGGCTTGGCGCTGCTGAGTTTTTCCGGTTTTGCCCAAACATACCCATCCAAACCCATCACCATCGTGGTTCCCTTTGTGGCTGGCGGCCCCACGGACCGTGTGGCACGTGACCTGGCCGAAGCAATGCGTAAACCCCTGGGCGATGCCAGCATCCTTATTGAAAACGTATTAGGCGCGGGTAGCTCGATTGGTTCGAATAAGGTGGCCAAGGCCAATCCCGATGGCTATACGATTTTGCTCAACCATATTGCCATGGCCAGTATGCCTAATTTGATGCGCAATATGCCTTTCAAAATCGATTCGGACTTTGAGTACCTCGGCATGATCAATGATGTGCCTATGACCCTTGTTACCCGTCCCTCCATGCCAGCAAAAAACTTCAAAGAGTTGCGCGATTGGTTGAACGCCAATAAGGGCAAGATCAATTTGGGTAACGCCGGCATAGGCTCTGCCTCGCATTTGTGCGGTTTGATGTTTCAAAACGCGATACAGGTGGACATGACCACCATTCCTTACAAAGGCACGGCGCCTGCGATGACCGATTTGATCGGCGGACAAATCGACTTGCTGTGTGACCAGACTACCAATACCTCAGTGCAAATCGAAGCCAAAAAAGTGAATGCCTACGGCGTCACTACGGCCAAGCGTCTGACAACGCCCGCACTCAAGGACATCCCTACCCTACAGGAAGACGGCCTAAAAGGCTTCGAGGTCACCATTTGGCACGGTCTTTATGCGCCCAAAGGCACGCCGGCGGATGTCCTAGCTAAATTGAATACCGCGCTCAAGGCGGCATTGAAAGATCCCGACTTCATTAAAAAGCAAGAGTCATTGGGCGCCGTTGTGGTTACCGATAAGCGCGTTGAGCCTGCCGAGCACAAGAAATTTGTGGCTGCAGAAATTGCCAAATGGGGCCCGGTGATCGCGGCTGCCAAGGAATATATCGATTAAAGACCGTGCTGCCCGCGCATCGCGGGATCCGGCTGTGGCTCAGCGAGCGAAGGCCACCTGAAATCGTCTGCGGCTATACGCCCCAGACGATTTCTTTGTTTTCAGCGTGGCAGCGCTCCAGCATCCGGATAAATGGCAGGCTGCGCTGGCGCAGGCTGACACCCTGGCCGCCCGAGGCTAGGCGTCGCCCGGATTCACGCGCCGCATCGACTTTTTCCTGCGCTCGCCCCTCTTCTTCGGCGACGGCTTGTTGCAGGGCGGCCATGGCTGCCGGCATATCAGCGGGCAGCACAATGCCCTTTTTAAAGGTTTGCGGGTCGGTTTTCCCAATAATAGTCAAAATAGCCCGGCCGTTTTCCTCAAGCATGATGAGGTCGCCGGTCACTTTGGATTTGAACTTGTAAATCATGTTATGGCCAGCATAGCGCTATTGGTGGGCGAAACCCAAGTCAATGTCTTGACGTAAAGCAAAAAAAGAGTGTCCAAGCAAATTAAACTCGCCCCTCTGTAAATGAAATTGCCATTTTCCGCATGTAAATATTATTATCTTTACATTTAATGAGAAAGGCGTAGATTTTTTTCATTGCACTAGAATGAAACTCGTCTATAATCACTACCCATACTTTTTTTGCTGGAGTTACTAATGACTAATTTGATTGATATCCAAGGCCAAATCGAAAAGCTGCAAAAGCAAGCTGCCGATATTAAGTCTAAAGAGTTTTCTGCAACCGTGCGTGATATTCAAGCGAAAATGCAGGCCTTCGGTATCACCGTGAAAGACTTGCAGACGCGCAAAACCGCCAAAGGTGTTGCTAAATCCGGGCGTCCTGCAAAAGAAAAGGTGGCAAAAGCCCCAAAAGCGGCGCGCAAATCGAGCCAACCCGTAGCGGCCAAGTTCCACGGCCCCAATGGAGAAACCTGGTCCGGACGTGGCCTGACGCCCAAGTGGCTGGCTTCGCTGGTGGCCCAAGGGCATAGCAAAGAGTCATTTGCCGTCGCGAGCGCTGCCGCTCCATAAGCAACGCGTTTCTAGCGTGCTTTGTCGTACAAGCGCGTTGCCCTGTCAAGCGCAAGTCGGGGTCATTGCGCCCAACACCAAGGCCTGGTTCAGCTTATTTGAATTGCGGCAAATCAGCATGGCG
>CANNEW010000052.1 GCA_947503685.1 Comamonadaceae bacterium
CGCGCTTCCAGGCCCACTTGCAAGCGGTCGAAAAACGCGCGCACACGGTCCAGCGGTAGCAGCATCAAATCATGCAGGCACAAACCGGGCAGGGCCTGCAGTTGCGCCGCGGTCCATTGCACCCCCTGGGGCAGAAAGCGCTTGGCCGGCGCTAACACCGCATCCGCATCGGCTTGGCTACCCACGCGCCACAACAGGCTCTCAGTTTTCAGCCGGGCGCCTGCACATACACCACAGGGCGTGTAGCTGCGGTACTTGGACAGCAGCACCCGGATGTGCATTTTGTAGGCCTTGCTTTCCAGGTATTCAAAAAACCGGTCCACCCCAAACCAATGCTGACTCCATTTGCCATTCCAGTGCGGCGAACCTTTGAGCACCCATTGCTGCTGCGCGGCGCTCAGCTTGTACCAGGGTGTGTCACGTGGGATGCCCTCGGCCTCCGCATGGCGCATCAAGTCGTCCTGGCATTCCTGCCAGGCTGGGGTTTGCATAGTTTTGATGGCGCCTGCGCGCAGCGTCAACTTGTCGTTGGGAATTACCAAGCCATAGTCCACACCCACCACCCGCCCAAAGCCCCGGCAGGTCTCGCAAGCACCCACGGCCGAGTTAAAGGAGAACATGGAGGCGATGGGCTCCTGGTAGCGCACATCGCTTTGCGGGCAATGCAGCCCGGTGGAAAAAGACCATACTAAATGGGGGTCAGACCCCAATAAATGGGGGTCAGACCCCAATAGCTCCGGCTTATCACTGTCCGGCGCCGGGTACACATGGACCCGCCCACTGCCGCGTTTTATGGCCAGCTCCAGCGCTTCGAGCACACGGGCTTTGTCGGCACTTTCGATACGGAATCGGTCCGCAACCACGTCCAACACCCGGCGCTCGCCGGACACGCGCTCGCCATGGACGCGGGTAAAGCCACTGGCGCTAAGCCATTGGCTCAGCTCTTCGGCACTGGTAGCTAACGGCAACTCGACTGGAAAGGTGACTACCAAGCGCGGATTACCGGCTCGCGCGGCGCGGCGCATGAGCTCGGCATAGATGGACTCGGGCGTGTCGTGTTGCACCGCTTGGGCGCTGACGCGGTCAAACAACTGCCCGGCGCGGGAAAACAGCAGTTTGAGGTGGTCGTTCAGCTCCGTCATGGTGCCCACGGTGGAGCGGCTGGAGCGCACCGGGTTGGTCTGGTCGATGGCGATGGCCGGGGGCACGCCCTCCACCTTGTCCACCGCTGGCTTGTCCATACGGTCCAGAAACTGGCGCGCATAGGCAGAAAAAGTTTCTACATAGCGGCGCTGGCCTTCGGCATACAGCGTGTCAAAGACCAGGCTGGATTTGCCTGAACCGCTAGGGCCTGTGACCACCGTCAATTCGCCGGTGCGAATGTCCAAGTCCAGGTTTTTTAAATTGTGTTGCCGCGCTCCGCGAATGCGGATGGTGCCCTCAGACATAGTGACGCGCTCCAAAGTAGGGGAGCAGCATTCTAGGCAGTGCGCGCCGCTTTAAGCCGGGCCGCGGGCATTTATGCGGCAGACGGCGGCCTATTTCGCCACGCATATCAATATCGCCACCCTTACTCGCAAAATACAAAGTCAACTATGGTCTAACCCTTGCGTATGCTTCTGCGAGGCAGTAATTTAGCAATTTAGCGATTTGCGCGTGTGATGCCCGATGGCAAGTCTTTTGCAGCATTCCAAGCGGAGTCGGAAATGCTGGATGCGTCCTCTAGATAAGCGCGCAGCATCGGCAAGGCATCCATGCCCCAAAACACCTTGTCATCAACCTGGTACGAAGGCACGCCAAATACGCCTTGCGACAAGGCGTGTGCAGTGTGCGCACTCAGCATTTGCTTCACTTCATCCGAACGCGGATCGCGTGCGGGTGCAAGTTGCTCGGTCAGCGCTTGCAGGCGTTGCGCATCGGCTGCGTCCGCACCGCCTTCCCAAACATGGCGGAATAGGGTTTCGCACACATAGCGGTTGGGGTAGCCATTGGCGTCAGTGGCCACGGCCAGACGCAAAAGGCCTAGCGGGTTAAAGGGATGCGCAGCTGGTAAGTCCAGCACCGTGCCCTGGCGCTGCGCCAGCCATTGCGACTGACGGTACACCCATTCGCGCTTCATAGGCACTTCAGCCGGACCGAGGTTAGCGTTGTGCTTGAGCAGTCCACCAAAAAGTACCGGCTGGTATTGCACCGCGTAGCTCAGGCCTTCCAAGGCGCGCGGCAATTCCACAAACGCCAGATAGGCGTAGGGCGAAATAAAGTCCAGATAAAAACGGATGTGTTTCATGGTGCGGTTTCCAAGCGCTGTGCAATCTTGCCCCAGACCGCGCGTTTTTCATCGTCATCGCTGTTGGACCAGGCGCCGACTTCTTCTAGGGTGCGCAAACAGCCGTAGCACAGGCTGCTGTTGGGGTCGATCTTGCACACCGATATGCAGGGTGATGGTGGCGCATAGCGGGAGGCCAAGGCCTCGGGCACGCGCGCAGCAAGCAGCTCTTTGTACATGCGCACCGGGTCGCGCCTGCGTGCCGCTCGGTCGGGTCGTGCAGGGCGGGTTGGGTCGATCATGCTGCTGCCTCACGCCGCGTTAGCAGGGCACGCGCTGCGCGCGAGCCACTGGGTCTTTGCAAGTAGTCGCTGATGAACACGCCGGCATCGATCAGCAGGTCCAGATCGATGCCGGTGTCTATGCCCATGCCGTGCAACATATAAACCACGTCCTCGGTCGCCACATTGCCGGTCGCGCCTTTGGCGAAAGGGCAGCCGCCCAGGCCAGCCGCCGAGGCGTCAAATTGGTACACGCCCATTTCCATCGCAGCCAGGGTGTTGGCCAGCGCTTGTCCATAGGTATCGTGGAAATGGCCAGACACATCGGCCAAGGCAAAGTGCTGCAAAGTCGCTTCAAACGCGGCCTGCACTTTGCGCGGTGTGCCCACGCCAATCGTGTCGGCGACACCGATGTGCTGTACACCAATGCCGCGCATCAGGCCTGCCAGCGTACCCACGCGCTCCGGCGCAATCTCACCCTCGTATGGGCAACCCACGGTACAAGACATGGCACCACGCACGCGTATGCCAGCTGCCAGCGCGGCCTGCACCACCGGGGCAAAGCGGTCTATGCTTTCGGCAATAGAGCAATTGATGTTTTTGCGGCTGAAGGCTTCGCTGGCAGCGGCAAAGACCACGATTTCATCGGGCTGTGAAGCCAGCGCCGCTTCAAAGCCTTGCAGATTGGGCGTCAGCACCGAGTAGCACACGCCACTTTGGCGCTGCAAGCCGGCCATCACCTGCGCGTTATCGGCCATTTGGGGCACCCACTTTGGGCTGACAAAACTAGTCACCTCAATGCCACGCAAGCCCGCTGCCTGTAAGCGATGTACTAACTCGATCTTGACCTCAGCGGGCACGGGTTGCTTTTCGTTTTGCAGCCCGTCGCGCGGGCCGACGTCGATGAGTTGGACGGAGGAGGGGTAATGCATGGGGTAATAGAGTAGACGGTCATTATCCCGCGAGTGGCAAAAGCTATGCGACTTGGCAGGTCATAGCGGCTAGTGCGGTCCGCGCGGCAAGCGCGCTCAATACCCCCGCGCCCGGTCCACCAGGCCTTCAATCGGCTCGCTCTTTCGCAGCGCTGAAATTTTGGCGGCGATTTGCAGCACCGTGTCTTGCAGCACGGTGCGCCCCGCGATATGGGGGGTAACCGTCACACGCGGATGGCGCCAATAAGGGTGCTCGGCCAGCAGCGGTTCGGTGCGAAACACGTCGAGCGTGGCGCCAGCCATCTGCCCGCTGTCCAGCAGCGCGAGCAAGTCTTCGTCCACCACATGCCTGCCGCGCGCGATATTAATTAGATATGCACCAGGCCGCAACTGCGATAAGGTAGCCCGGTCCAGCAGGTTTTCGGTCTGTGGGGTCAAAGGCAGCAGGTTTACCAGCACGCGCGTGCCTGCCAGAAACTCTGCAAATTGCGCCTGCCCGTGCAAGCAGCGCACCCCGTCCAAACGGCGTTCCGTGCGGCTCCAGCCCAGCACCGGAAAACCAAAGTGCTGTACCGCGCGCGCTACCTGTTCGCCCAAAACGCCAAGGCCCAAAATGCCAACAGGGAAATCGGTACGGTCCAGCACGGGTGGCTCCTGCCACAGGCCTTGCTGCGCCTGCGCCTCAAAAAGCGCAAAGTCGCGCGTATGGCGAATCAGCGCATGGCACACATACTCAGCCATTTGCACCCCCATGCCTGCGTCATTCAAGCGCACGATAGGCAGCTCAGGGCGTATTTGGCGCTGCAACAGGGCATCGACGCCGGCACCCATATTGAACACTGCTCGCAGCGCCGTCTGCTCATCAAAGAACTGCTGGGGTGGCGCCCATACCATGGCATAGTCGGCGCGTGCTGCGCCGCTGTGCCACACATCCACCTGCGCCTGGGGCAAATGCTGACGCAAAGCCGCCAGCCAGGGCGCGGGATCGGTTTGCGCGCAAAAACTGATACGCATGCCAAAAGTCCTTGTCATGTTTTAAAAAAGTGCGCTGTACCTAGATCGGGCGATTAGCCCGCCAGTACCTTGGCCTGCATGCGCAGTAACTCCGCGCCCTCGGTCACTTGGTCGCCTGGCGCAAACAGCAGTTCTTGCACGCAACCGTCAGCGGGCGCCACGATTTGGTGCTCCATTTTCATGGCTTCCATCACCGCCAGCGCTTGCCCCTGGCGCACCATGTCGCCCGCTTTCACCGAGAAAGACAGCAACTTGCCCGGCATAGGCGCAGTCAGGCGCCCTGTCTCTACCGGGGCCACCGCTGCGTGCGCGAGGCGGTCTAGGGCTTGTAACTGCCTTGCGCCTTGCGCAGTAAACACATGCACCTGCTTACCTTGCGGGTACACATGCACCGTATGCCTTTGCCCATCTAGCGACACTTCCATGCCGCCCTCGGGCAAGGCGGCATAGGCAAATGCACTTTCTGGGCCTGCGCATTGCAAGCGCAAACCACCGTGGCTGCCGCGTGTCAGCAACGCGCTGTGCGCCTGGCCATCGGCCTCCAGGTCAAACACGCGGCGCATCGGCGCATGCGACTGCCAGGCGTCGGTCGCCCCCCAAGGGTCTTGCCAGACACCTGGCAGGGCGCTTGCCTCACAGGCCTGGGTATGCAATACCTGTGCAACCCAGGCGGCCACCGCCAAATCCAGGGCTACGGTTTCCTGATGGAAAAGCTGCGCCGCTTCGCGCGTAATCAGGCCGGTGTCCAAGCGCGCCTGGGCAAAGGAGTCGCTGCGCACCACATGCCGCAAAAATTGCACATTGGTTTTCAGACCAACGATATGCGTTTGCGCCAGCGCCGCGTCCATGCGCGCCAAGGCTTCCTGCCGGTCGGCGCCATGGACGATGAGCTTGGCCACCATAGAGTCGTAAAACGGGCTGATGACATCGCCTTGGCGCACACCCGAATCCACGCGAACGGATGCGCGCGCGAAACTGCTGTGTGCCGGCAAACCATAGACCGCCATGCTGCCGGTGGCCGGTAAAAAATCCTGGTCTGGATTCTCGGCGCAGATACGCGCTTCGATGGCGTGTCCGCTGATGCGCAAGTCGGCTTGTTGCAAAGGCAGCGGCTCGCCGCTGGCCACCCGCAGCTGCCATTCCACCAGGTCCAGGCCGGTGATGGCTTCAGTGACGGGATGTTCCACCTGCAAGCGCGTGTTCATCTCCATAAAGAAAAACTCCATGGACTCCGGCTCGTCGTAGCCGCTTTGCTCGACGATGAACTCCACCGTGCCCGCACCCACATAGTTCACCGCGCGGGCTGCCGCCACGGCGGCGGCGCCCATGCGCTGGCGCAAGGCCTCGCTCATGCCGGGGGCGGGTGCTTCTTCCAACACTTTTTGGTGCCTGCGTTGTACCGAGCAGTCGCGCTCAAACAAATAGACGCAGTTGCCATGCGTATCGGCAAACACCTGAATCTCGATATGGCGCGGAAGCTGCACATATTTTTCGACCAACACCGCATCATTGCCAAAATTGTTTTTCGCTTCGCGCTGGCAGGACGCTAACGCGCTCGCAAAATCCGCGGTTCTCTCAACCAGGCGCATGCCTTTGCCGCCGCCGCCTGCGCTGGCCTTGATCAGTACCGGGTAGCCTATGCCATCGGCCGCTGTTTGCAGCATTTGCGGGTCCTGGTCCGCGCCGTGGTAGCCGGGCACCAGGGGTACGCCCGATTGCTCCATCAATTGCTTGGACGCAGCCTTCAGGCCCATGGTCTCAATCGCCGACGCCGGCGGCCCGATGAACACCAAACCGGCGTCCGCACAGGCCTGGGCAAAGTCGGTGTTCTCGCTCAAAAAGCCATAGCCCGGATGGACCGCTTGCGCACCCGTGGCCTTGGCTGCCGCGATGATTTTTTCCCAGCGCAAATAGCTGTCTCTCGCAGCGCTCCCGCCGATATGCACTGCCTCGTCGCAAGCCTGCACATGCTTGGCGCTCGCATCCGCATCCGAATACACCGCGACCGTGCGAATACCCATGCGCCGCGCCGTAGCGGCTACCCGGCATGCGATCTCGCCACGGTTGGCGATCAAAATTTTGCTAAACATAAAAAACTTTCTCAAAGCGCGCTGCGCTCATTGCTACATGCGGAACACGCCGAACTTCGTATCAGGCACCGGCGCGTTCATGGCCGCTGACAAACCAAGTGCCAGCACCCGGCGGGTGTCGGCCGGGTCGATGATGCCGTCATCCCACAAGCGCGCGCTGGCGTAATAGGGGTGGCCTTGCACCTCGTATTGCGTTTTGATGGGTGCTTTGAAAGCGTCTTCTTCCTCTGCACTCCACTGCCCGCCCTTGGCTTCAATGCCATCACGGCGCACCGTGGCCAGGACGCTGGCGGCCTGCTCGCCCCCCATCACGCTGATGCGCGCATTGGGCCACATCCACAAAAAGCGGGGGCTGTAGGCGCGGCCGCACATGCCGTAATTACCCGCGCCAAAGCTGCCGCCGATGATGATGGTGAACTTGGGTACCGCAGCCGTCGCCACGGCGGTCACCATCTTGGCGCCGTTACGCGCAATGCCTTCGTTTTCGTACTTACGCCCGACCATAAAGCCGGTGATGTTTTGCAAAAACACCAGTGGGATTTTGCGCTGGCAGCACAGCTCGATAAAGTGCGCGCCCTTCAAGGCCGACTCGCTGAACAAAATGCCGTTGTTGGCAATGATGCCTACCGCCATGCCCTCTATATGCGCAAAGCCGCATACCAGGGTGGCGCCAAAGCGTGGCTTGAATTCATGCAGTTCCGAGCCATCCACGACGCGGGCAATAATTTCGCGCACATCAAAAGGTTTGCGTGTATCGGTGGGGATGACGCCATACAACTCCTCGGCCGCAAACAGGGGCGCTTGCGATGCACGCAATTCGGCCTGGGGGTGTTTTTGCTTATGCAAATGCGCCACCGCCTCGCGCGCCAGTGCCAATGCATGCAAATCATTTTGCGCGAGGTGGTCGGCCACGCCGGACAAACGGGTGTGTACGTCGCCGCCGCCCAGGTCCTCGGCGCTGACCACCTCGCCGGTGGCGGCTTTGACCAAGGGCGGACCACCCAGAAAAATTGTGCCCTGGTTTTTGACGATGATGGTCTCGTCACTCATGGCTGGCACGTAGGCGCCGCCGGCGGTGCAACTGCCCATCACCACCGCGATTTGCGCAATACCTTGCGCGCTCATATTGGCTTGGTTAAAAAAGATGCGGCCAAAGTGGTCCCGATCCGGAAACACCTCGTCCTGGTTGGGTAAATTGGCGCCACCCGAGTCCACCAGGTAAATACAGGTCAGGTGGTTTTGCTGCGCAATCTCTTGCGCGCGCAAGTGCTTTTTCACCGTCATCGGGTAATACGTGCCGCCTTTGACCGTCGCGTCATTGCACACCACCATGCAGTCCACGCCACTGACCCGGCCAATGCCGGCAATCATGCCAGCGCCTGGCGCGTCGTTGTTGTAGAGATTCAGGGCCGCCAGCGGCGCCAATTCCAAAAAAGGCGTGCCCGGGTCCAGCAGGTGAAGCACACGCTCGCGGGGCAACAACTTGCCGCGCCCCGTGTGCTTGGCCCGCGCCGCCTCGCCGCCGCCCTGCGCTACTTTTTCTAGCTGCAGACGCAAATCATCGACCAGCGTGCGCATGGCCGCTGCGTTAGCCGCAAAGTCAGCAGAGCGGGGATTGAGTTGGGAGCTGAGGGCTGGCATGGGGCTTTCCTGAAATTCAAGAACGCAGAAAAAGCCCGGTGCCTTTTCGCGTGAAGTCGCATTTTCACCGACGGCCTAGTCGTGCCAGTCTGGTGCAGTCTGGCAGAGGCGGCGCTGCGAGAGATGAGGCCTGCGCTGACAGCGACGAGCCGACACAAGCTAGTGTCGGACGGCGTTGTCAGCAATCCCGTCGGCGTCCGTCTTACCTAGCATCAGCGCCAGCCTAAAGGCCTTGGCGCAACAAACGGGTGCGGACCTACCAAAACTCGGTCTTTCCGTCTGTCCATTTAGGTATAAGCATAAAAACAAATATAATCGTTCACCTCAGAGGTGAATAAATATGGAAATATCCTTTGTGGACGCAAGGCTCAAGCATGCCTGCGAAACCTTATCCGAACGCATGCGCAAATGGGGACAACCTGCTGCCAAGAATCTGAAATCCAGGCTAGACGACTTGCGGGCAGCCCGTTGCATGGAAGACATGCGCAATCTGCCGGGACGTTGGGAAGAGTTGACTGGAGAGCGGCGCGGGGTTTTTTCGTGCAGGTTAGACAAGGCCTTGCGCCTGATTCTTCGCCCAAGTCGTCAGCCACCGCCGTCCAAGGAAGACGGTGGGCTGGACTGGCAACACATTGACCAAATAACCATCACCGAAGTGGTGAACTACCATGACTGATACGACCCTTTTTTACGAACCAACCGAGGTTTCGCCGCCCGGCGACACCTTACGTGACCTGATGGAAGAGCGCGAACTGTCACAAGCGGAACTCTCGCGACGCTTGGGACGCCCCACACAAGCCATCAACGAAATCTTGGCTGGAAAAAAAGAAATCACTGAAGACACCGCCATTGAACTGGAACGTGTGTTGCAGGTGCCTGCGCATTTCTGGCTGACCCGTGAAGCCCAGTACCGAGAATATCTGGCCCGCTTGCGCGCCATCCAGGCCAACCGTGCTGCGGTGCCCTGGGTCCAGACATTTCCACTCAAGGCCCTGCAGCAAGCCAAGGTCCTGCCTGCCGGTCGCTTAACCGCTAAGTTTGTCGAAACACTGGTCGAACCCATGCTCAGTTTTTTTGGCGTGGCCTCCCCCGAAGGTTGGGACGCGCAGTACGAGCAGCTCCAAGTGCAATTTCGACGGGCTAGACCAGAGGCACAAACTAATGTGGCCGGCATCACCGCATGGCTGCGCATGGGCGAAATTCAGGCTCAACAAAGCGATGTGCAATCTTTTGACGCAGCCGCGCTGGAACGCGCCCTGCCCGCAATGCGGGCCTTGACTGTTGCAGACGCTGCCACCATTGGCCCCGAGCTAACCCGTTTGTGCGCACAAGTGGGGGTGGTGTTGGTTTTCGTGCCCGTGCTACAAGGTACACATGTGTCGGGTGTCGCGCGCTGGTTACACGGGAAACCTTTGGTTCAGTTATCTTTGCTGGGTAAGTGGAACGACACCTTTTGGTTCAGCTTCTTTCATGAGATTGGGCACATCCTCAAGCACCCAGCCCGGCGTGCGGTGTTTCTTGACGATGCATCATCAGGCACACCGCTAACCGCGCCAGAAGAGCTGGAGGCCGACCGTTTCGCCGCTGAAGTGCTGATGCCCTCTGCAATGAGCACCGCGCTTAAAGAGCTGCCACTGACAAAGACAGACATAGAGGCCTTTGCGGCGCAAACCCAACTACACCCAGGCATTGTGGTTGGACATTTGCAACACCATGGACGCTTGTCATGGGCGCATCCACTGACAAACCTCAAAGCGCGCTACGTTATTCAACACCAAGCCTGACCCATGCCCACACTCGACTGGCTTGACCGCCAAGCCGCCTTTTCGGTGCCAAACAAACTGCCACGCATGTGCTGCGCCCGCACGCTGCGGGCCATGTCTTTGGCGATGCCGCCGCTGCGCGCGACAACCTGCAAGCCCTCAAGGCCCTGCTGCCGTTTTACCGAGGGCAGGTGAAATGCAGCTTCATTGACCCGCCCTGCAACACCAGCAGCGCTTTTGAGCACTACGACGACAACCTGGAACACAGCCATTGGCTCCCCTAATGAAAAGCAAGCCGGTAACTTCAAAAATCCGGATAACGACCTACGAGAGAGTCTGGGCTGAACGCAGCCAAGGCCAATCCTTGTTTGCGACCGTGTTCAAGAATTTGAATGGCTTGGCGGTCGGGCAGCAGTTGGATGCGGCTATCGCAGCGCCTTAACTGCGCAGCATCGCCAACAGTCCCGCCGTCGAGCCATCCAGCCCGTTGGCGTCGCCGCTGTGCAGGCGCGGGGCGATGTCTTTGGCCAGCACTTTGCCCAGCTCCACGCCCCATTGGTCAAAGCTGTTGATGCCCCAGAGCGCTCCGCTGACAAAGACGCGATGCTCTTGCCAGGACATCAGGGCGCCCAGGCTGGCGGGGGTCAGGTCCTCGAGCAGCAGCACGGTGCTGGGCCGGTTGCCAGGAAAGTGTTTGTGCCCACCAGCGTCGGACTTGCCTTGCATGAGCGCCTGGGCTTGCGCCAGCACATTGGCCAGCAGCAAGTCGTGGTGGCCTTGCAGTGCGTGGCGTGCTTTTTTCACCGCCACAAATTCCACTGGCACCACGTCCGTACCCTGGTGCAGCATTTGAAAATACGCATGCTGCCCGTTGGTGCCCGATTCGCCCCAAGGGATGGGCGAGGTGCCAAAGGGCACTGCCTCGCCGCTGGCATCCACGCGCTTGCCATTGCTTTCCATTTCCAGTTGTTGCAAATAGGCAGGCAGGCGGCGCAAAGCGCTGTGGTAGGGCGCGACTGAGCGGCTGCTAAAGCCGTGGAAGTTACGGTACCAGACATCGAGCAAGCCCATGCGCACCGGCGCATTCGCTGCCAGCGGCGCGCTGCGAAAGTGTTTGTCCATGGCGTGTGCACCGGCCAAAAATTCACGAAAGCCCGCTGCACCGATGGCAATAGCGATTGGCAAACCGATGGCCGACCAGAGCGAGTAGCGTCCACCCACCCAGTCCCAAAAACCGAAGGTGGTGTCAATGCCAAAGTCCTTGGCCGCCGCCACATTGGTGGTCAGCGCGGCAAAGTGGCGGGCTATGTTTTTGCCGCCGCTGGTCTCAAACCAGCGCTTGGCCGAGGCTGCGTTGGTCATGGTCTCGATGGTGGTGAAGGTTTTGCTGGCGATTAAAAACAAGGTGTTTTCCGGATTCAAGCGGGCCAGTGTGGCGGCCAGTTCATGGCCGTCGATATTGCTGACGAAATGCATGCGCTTGCTCGGATGGGCAAACGCATGCAAGGCCAGCACCGCCATTTGCGGCCCCAGGTCGGAGCCGCCGATGCCGATATTCACTACGTCGGTAATCGCCTCATCAGCCCGTACTTTCTCGGCATAGGCCAGCATGGCGCCCAGGGTCTCATGCACCTTGGCCAGCTCAGCCGCTTCGTGTGTGCTGCCGGTGGGGGCATCAGCGGGCGTGCGCAAGAGCACGTGCCAGACTTCGCGGCCTTCGGTGGCATTGATTTTTTCGCCGCTAAATATCGCCTCGCGGTGTGCGCTCAGGCCACATTGGTCGGCCAGTTCCAGCAACAGGGTTTCGGCTGCGGTGTCGATACGATTTTTGGACAGATCCACAAACACATGCGGCGCGCTTTGCGAAAAACGGGCAAATCGCTGCACGTCGCTGGTAAAGGCCTGGCGCGTGTCAAAGTTTTTGCCCTGCGCGGCATAGTGGGCTTGCAAAAGTCCCCAGGCGGGGGCACGGTCACAACGCAAACGGGTCATGGCTATTCCTTTCTGGCAAAGGGCTGGGCGGCGGCGCGCGTAGCGGGGCGCGGGCTGTGAGAGAGAAGCGTGTCAAAGCGCTTGCGCGCATCAGGCTGCGAGCATGAGTTTTTCGAGTTTGAGCGCATCGGCGCAAAACGCGCGTACGCCTTCGGACAACTTTTCGGTAGCCATGGCGTCTTCATTGAGCGCAAAGCGGAAACCCGCTTGGTCAAAATGCACAGCCGGTATGTCCATGGCGAGGGCCGCGGGCGCATGCAGGCTGGCATGCAGCGGCGCATCCGATGCCGCCAGTCCGGCCAGCAATTCGGGGCTAATCGTTAACAGGTCGCAACCGGCCAGCGCGGTGATCTGGCCCGCATTGCGAAAGCTCGCGCCCATGACTTCGGTGGCAATGCCATGGCGCTTGTAGTAGTTGTAAATCTGTTTCACCGATTGCACGCCGGGGTCATTGGCACCCGCCATGTCCGCTTCCACCCAGGCGCTGCCCGCGCTCTTTTTGTACCAGTCGTAAATGCGCCCGACAAAGGGTGAAATCAGCTGCACCTTGGCCTGGCCGCAGGCGACCGCTTGGCAGAAAGAAAATAAG
>CANNEW010000053.1 GCA_947503685.1 Comamonadaceae bacterium
GGGTCCATGCCCTGCCCGCGCTGCGGTGGTTCGGGCCATATCCGCGATACCGAATCGAGCGCGCTGCAAATTCTGCGCATCATCCAGGAGGAGTCACTCAAGGACAACACCGCTTCGGTGCTGTGCCAGGTGCCGGTGGAAGTGGCCTCCTTCCTGCTCAATGAAAAGCGCACCGAGATCGCCAAGATCGAACTCAAACAGCGCATCAACGTGCTGATGGTGCCCAACAAAACGCTGGAAACGCCCAACTACAAGCTCGAACGCTTAAAGCACGACGACCCGCGCCTGGACCACATCGAGGCAAGCTACAAAATGGCGGACACCATCGAGGACCCCACCTCGGTAACCCGCCGCTCGCAAGAGCCAACCAACAAGCAAACCCCGGTGATCAAAGGCGTATTGCCCGATGCACCTGCGCCCCAAGCGGCGCCGCGCCCCCAAGCGCCGCCCAAAGCCGCAGCACCGGCGCGCACCGCACCTGTTGCGCCAGCACCTGCGGCACCTGTAGCCCAGCAAGGCTTTTTCTCCTGGGTCAAGAGTTTGTTCGCTGCCCCGGCGCCCGCCCCGACAGACAGCAAGCCCGCCGCACCCAAAGCCGAGGAGCGGCGTGAAGGCCGCCCCCCGCGCGAGGGTGGTCGCGATGGCCAGGGACGCGGCGCGCGCGGTGAAGGCCGTGGCGAAGGAAGCAACAGTCGTGGCGGACGCGGTGGACGTGGTGGCGAACGCAGCGGTGAACGTGGCAGCCAACGCGAGCGTTTCAATGCCGAAGGAAAACCCCTGGCAGCGGGCGATAACGCTCAGGCTGTGAACCTAGACGCTAACGGCGTCGAAACTCCGCGTCCAGCGCGCGGCGGACGCGGCGGACGCAACAGCGAACGTGGTGAGCGCGGCGAGCGCACCGAACGTTCTGAGAATGGCGAACGCCAAGCTGACCGTGGTGGCGACGCAGGCTTGCCAAGCGACGCCAACGGCAATGACAACGCGGGGCGTGAAGCCGGTGCGCGTGAAGGCCGTGAAGGCGGACGCAGCCGTGGCGGCCGGGGTCGTCGCAATGACCGTGGCCCGCGTTTGGACGACGCAGGCAACCCGATTGCGGCAGCGCAAGGCCAGGATGAGGCCAACGGACAAGCAACGGCTGAAGGCGTAGCACCTGAAAACGCGGACAACCGGGACAGCAATGGCCGCCGTTCACGTGACCGCTATGGCCGCGAGCGCGGCCCGCGTGGCGGACGTGATGCCGACGCGGATAAGCAAGAAGAGCAAACGCCAAGCAACTTCGAGCTGCGCCAGTCCGAGCGCGCAAGCGAAGACGGCGAGGCGCCGGTACGTTCCTATTTCACGCAAGCGGCAGTTGCACCGGTGAGCACAATGGACACGGCCCAGGACAGCCATGCGCAGGCAGCACCCAGCGCGGCACCGGCCACAGCCGTGGCGGAGCAAACTGACGCGACTCCACACGCTAGCGCGCAGCCAGAGGTAGCTCCACAGGCGGTAGCGCAGCGCCAGGCCGCAGCTCCAGTCATGAGCGCTGCAGCTCCGGCCCCCGCAGCCCAGGCTGCACCGGCCATGCCAGCAGTGAGTGCCTTTGTGTTGCCGCTTGAAAACCTGCAAACCGTAGCCCAAAGCTCAGGTCTGCAATGGGTGAACTCGGACCCGCAAAAAATCGCTGCGGTGCAAGCCGCTATTGCCGCAGAACCCGCTGCGGTGCATGTGCCGCGCGAACGTCCTGCGCCAGTGGTGTTAGACGATGCGCCGCTGGTATTGGTCGAGACCAAGCGCGACTTAGGCCAAATGCAACTGCCTATCGCCTAAAGCGAGGCGAAAGCGCGACCAGTGGCCGCTTTCGCGGCGGCAAGAGACAAAGGGCACTTCGGTGCCCTTTATTTTTGCGACTCCAGACGGCGCAAAAGCCGGCAGAGTTTATTGCGCGCAATTAGGCTTTTCGCTGCTCCAGCGAAGCAAGTATGCGCTGGGCATCGCCCTTGATTTCCGGATCAGGGCTGGTGGCTATGCATTGGCGCAGCAAATGCTGGGCCTTGCCCCACAAACTCAAGCGCACGCACATCACAGCGCCCAGGTATTGCAAGAGTGGATCGCGCGCCTGGCTTTGCTGGGCAGACTCGATGCGCGAGACCCACTTCACATCAGGGGCCTCGTGCTGAGATAGCAGACCGGCTTCCAGACAACGTACCAATCGCATACGTTGTAACGGGCTTAGGGCCTTGGGGTCCTGCACCATACGCTCCCAGACTGGTAGCAGCCATTGGCGCGATTGGGCAGCGTCCCCTCCCTTGGCCAACCAATGCTTGGCCATACCCAGGGCCACATCGGTCAAGGTACGCTCCTCGTCGTCCAGAAAATCCCAAGCGGTCAATATCTGACCGGTGTCCTGGCCTGCATGCAAAAGTTCAAGCGCTAGCGCCTGCGAGATGCTGGCGCCATTGCCGCTCGAGATCGCGCGGTGTTTGACCAGCAAGCGCAAAGTTTCCAAAGCCACCGCGTTTTCGCCCTGCATACGGGCCACCCGAAAGCGCAATCGCAGCGCCAAGGTGCGCCGGGCAGCGCCCTGGGGCAGGCGCTCTAACCACTGTGCGGCAGCCGGCGCATCGTGGTCGTCCAAAGCCCAGCGCGCGGCACGCATATAAAAGCCTTCCTGCGTGGCACTGACTTCCGGAATATGCAACAAATCAGTCGCCTGCTGGAAATGTTTATCACGCAGGCTATGGTCTTGCACGGCATGCGCGCTCTCCGCAGCTACCAAATGCAAAATGGCTTGGATACGCAGACTGCGGCCCTGCGATTCATCTTGCGCATCCGCGCGGGTGTGCATGGCAAGCGCGTACTCAGCCGCTTTACGCGCCCGCACAAAGCGGCCTGCCACCAAATGCGCCAAGGCATCGACCAGCGAGCTTTGCACCCAACGCTCTTTTTGCTGCAAGCGCCAGCGCCGCGCCTGCCCGGGAATGCCGGCAAAAGTTTCCAAGGCGCCCAGCGCAAGGTGGACCACCACAAACAGCGCTAGCAAAACCAGCAGCACCAAGTTCAAGGACAAGTCCACCCGGTAAGGCGGCCAAAACAGAGTCACCGTGCCGGGGTTGCTCGCAGCAAACAATGCGCTGCCAACGGCCACGCCGAACAAAGCCAGCAGCCACAAAACAGCGCGTACCACCTCAGCGCCCCGCAGCCGCTGTAGACAGCGCAGCCAAGGTCTCGTCCACCCGCGGCACGTCCAGGGTGCGCATCTTGGTTTGCACTTGCTGCAAGAGCGCTGCGGCCGTTTGCGTCTTGCGCGACTGGGGCGCAAAGTAGCGCGTCAGGCTCTCGTTGGCATTAGCCACATCGGCGCGTGCCGGTCCGATCTGGCGCGCCATCAAGCCCAGGCGCGCATTCAGAATTCGTAGCTTGAAATTTTCGCGCACAAAAAAGGATTGCTCAGGTGTTAAAAGCGCGGCCTCGGGCTCGGTGATTTTGCTCACGCGCACCAGGCTTTTGACTTCTTCGCGCAGCACTGCCAACAGGCGTAACCACCAGTCGCCGACCGCTTCCTTGGGCTTGCGCGCCAGCGAGTCTTGCGGCGGCACCAGTCCCACGGCATTGGCCAGGGGCAAGTCATCGGCCAACAAGACCAATTCGTCCAGTTGCAGCAGCAAGGCCGGTGTGTCCGATAGCGGCGTGTTCTGCACCCGCGCCATGTCGCGGGCAATGGCGCGCTGCAGCGGGGCCAGCCGCGGTTGCGCAGCACGCCCCAAACGCAACTCGGCCATCTTCAGCGCCGAGGCCAAGGGCTCGATGCTGCCGGTCAGTTGCGCTTGTTGTTGCGCCAGGCGCAGCGCAGCTTCAATATCGACCACCAGGTTTTCGTCGCGCGAGCGCGAGAGGCTTTGAATCAGCTCCTCCACCTGCGCGCGTTGCAGCGCCACTTCAGTGAGTTTGGCATCGGTAACGGCCAGCTTGGCGGCGGTCTCCATCGCCAAATCACGCGCTTGGTGGGCGGTGGATTTCGCATCCGTACTTTGGCCCACCGCATCGGCACTTTGACGCGCCAGGTTTTCCTGCATGGCTTGTACTTTTTGCCATAAGAGCACACAGGCCACCAACGCCACAAAGGCAATGAATGCGCTGAGATACAGCCACCATACGGGCTTATCCGGGGGTGGCAATGGCGAGGGTACAGGCGCTACCGGTTCAGGTGGAGGTGCTTCGTCGGCGGCGCTGTTCATGCCAATGATTCTATCGACGCGCACAGTGCGGCCAGACCCGGCCTGGCCAGCGCCACCTTGCCAAAACCGGCAAGGCGCGCCGCTTGTGCGATGCGCGCATGTGTGGCCACCGCCTTGGCCTCTGCCCAGGTCTGACCTGGAAAGGCCGCCAACAAATTGCCCAGCGCCTCTGCGCTGCTCCACACCCACACGTCCTTGCCGAGCAGCGATTGCGCCACGATGGCACGTTGCTCAGCGCTCCACTGGGGCGGTCTACGCGCATAGGCCACCACATAGTCCACCTGCGCGCCGCGCGATTGCAACTGCACGGCCAGCCAGTCGCGCCCTTGCCCCTTGGCGCTGCTAGCGGCAAGGCCATCGGCCGATTCGGTGGCCTTGTCGCCACGCACAATGAGGATGCGGGTACCCGCCTGGATTTGCGACTCCACTTGCAACCACAAGGCTTCGGAGTCCAGACTTTGGGCGGTAGGCGCGGGCATATCAATGCGCGTTGCCTGCACCCCTTGCGCCAGCAATGCCGCGCGGCTGCCGGGCCCGGTAACCCAAGCGCGCGGCGCCTTGGTGCCCGACGCCCACAAACTTATGACATCTGCCGGCCGCGCCGCAAAAAAGTGGCTGGCTGCATTGCTGCTGACAAACATCAAGGCGTCGTACTGGGCCAAATCCTTCCAAGCCTGGGTCAGCAGTGTCCGATCCGGCACGGCCACGATGTCGATCATCGGCAAGGCCAGCGCGCTGATACCGTGATGCTCGATTTGCGCTACCCAGGCATCGGCTTCTTGGCCGGGGCGGGTAATGATGGCGCGCAGTGCGTGTGCCGGCATTAATTTGCGCTCCGGGCTACACCGGCCTGCAGCGCCTGCGCCACCTGCGTGCCCAGTGCTTCGGCCTGGGCCATCGTGTGGACGGTGGCCTGGCCATTGACCTGCACCAGCGGCTGCACGCCCTCGGGGTCACCCCAGGCGGCATGCAGGTGCAGCGCATCGCCGGAGAAAGTGGCGTGCGCTGCCAAAGGCATGGAGCAACTGCCGCCCATCAAGCGGCTGACCATGCGCTCGGCGGACACCGCCAGAAAAGACGGCAGGTGTAGCAAATGCGCTAGCGCCTGCGCCACGTCTTCCCGGCCAAGGGGAATTTCAATGCCCAAAGCGCCCTGTCCGGCGGCCGGCAACATGTACGCCGGTTCAAACACCTGGGCAATGCGCGAGGCCAGCCCCAAGCGCTTGAGGCCGGCTGCGGCCAGGATGATGCCGTCGTACAGGCCTTCATCCAGCTTGCGCAAACGCGTATCCAAATTGCCGCGCAGGGCTTCAATTTTCAGGTCCGGGCGGATGGCGCGCAACAAGGCCACGCGCCGCAAGCTAGAGGTACCGACTACTGCGCCTTGCGGCAAAGCGTCAACGGTGGGATAGGTGTTAGACACCCAGGCATCGCGCGGGTCTTCGCGCTCCATCACACAAGCCAACACAAAACCGGGCGGCAACTCCATCGGCACATCTTTGAGCGAATGCACTGCCAGGTCGGCGCGCCCTTCTTCTAGTGCGGTTTCCAATTCTTTGACAAACAAACCTTTGCCGCCGACTTTGCTCAAAGACCGATCCAAAATTTGATCGCCCTTGGTCGTCATGCCCAAGAGGCTGACCTGGTGGCCTTGCGCCTGTAAAAGCGCTTGTACATGCTCAGCCTGCCACATGGCTAAACGGCTCTCGCGGGTGGCAATAGTGAAGTGGTGCAAAGTCGTAACCTATAGGTAAACAATGGAGGGCTTAAACGCCGCCTGGGATGCTAGCATGCGCCGGGCTCAGCCCTTCCGCCCCTAAGCTTCACCGCAGACCCATCCGCATGCCCACTCAACCCACCACCACTAGCCAGCGCAAAGACAGCGAACGCCCACTGCTTGAAGATATCCGCCTGCTCGGGCGCATTTTGGGCGACGTGATCCGCGAGCATGACGGCGTGCAGGCCTTCGAACTGGTGGAGCAAGTGCGCCGCTTGTCGGTGGCTTTTAGGCGCGACGCGGACCATGCAGCCGACAAGGCACTGAAAAAACTGCTCAAAGGTCTGGGCGCAGCGCAGACGGTCAGCGTCATCCGCGCCTTCACCTACTTCAGCCATCTGGCCAATTTGGCCGAGGACCGGCACCACATCCGGCGCCGCGCCATCCATGAGCGCGCGGGCGATGTGCAAGAAGGCAGCCTGGAAGTAGCGCTGGCCCGACTGCGCGAAGGCGGCATAGGCGCCAAAGCGGTGGCGCAGAGCCTGGCGCAGAGCTTTATCTCGCCAGTGCTCACCGCACACCCGACCGAGGTGCAGCGTAAAAGTATTTTGGACGCCGAGCGCGCCATCGCCCAATTGCTGGCCGCGCGCGACGATATCAAGCGCTTGGGCACCGATGCCAGCGGGCGCACCGACGCGCTGGCCACGCGTGAGTTGGCCGCCAACGAAGCCCAGATGCGAGCCCGCGTCATGCAACTATGGCAAACCCGCCTGCTGCGTCACAGCAAGCTCAGCGTAGCCGATGAAATCGAAAACGCGTTGAGCTATTACGAAACCACTTTTCTGCGCGAAATCCCCAAGCTCTACGCCAGCATGGAGCAGATGCTAGGCCAGCGTGTGCCGCACACTTTCTTGCGCATGGGCCAATGGATTGGCGGCGACCGCGACGGCAACCCCAATGTCAGCGCGCAAACCCTGGACTACGCGCTGCGGCGCCAAAGCGAAGTCGCGCTACGCCATTACCTGACCGAAGTGCATTACCTGGGTGGCGAGTTATCACTCTCGGCCAACCTGACGCAATGCAGCCCCGACATGCAAGCCCTGGCCGAACGCAGCCCCGACCAGAACCCGCACCGCCGTGACGAGCCCTACCGGCGCGCACTGATAGGCATCTATGCGCGTCTGGCCGCCACTTTGCAGCACCTGACAGGCACCGAGGCCACACGCCATGCGGTCGCGCCGCAAACCCCCTACACCCGACCCCAAGAGTTTGTGCAGGATTTGCGCACCATCGAAACCTCGCTACTGACCAACCACGCGGGCGCCTTGAGCGCGCAGCGTCTGCACCCGCTGATCCGCGCCGTTGAAGTTTTCGGCTTTCATCTTGCCACGGTCGATTTGCGCCAAAGCTCGGATAAGCACGAAGAAGTCGTGGCCGAACTGCTGCGCGTGGCGCGTGTGCACCAGCACTACAGCGCTTTGTCCGAAGCCGAAAAACGCAGTCTGCTGCTAGGGCTTTTACAAGATGCGCGCTCGCTCAAGGTGCAAGGCGCACACTATTCGGCTCACACGCAGGACGAGCAAGCCATTTTTGCCATGGCGCGCGTCATGCGCGAGCGCTTTGGCCAAGAGGCCATCCGCCACTACATCATCAGCCATACCGAGAGCGTCAGCGATTTGCTGGAAGTTTTGTTGCTGCAAAAAGAGGCAGGCCTCCTGCGCGGCACTTTGGACTTAGATGCGGTGTGCGATCTGATCGTAGTGCCCTTGTTTGAAACCATCGAAGACTTGCGCAATGCCGCGCCCATCATGCGCGACTTTTACGCCCTGCCGGGCGTGGCCGCGCTTATCCAGCGCAGCGGCGGTGAGCAAGACATCATGCTGGGCTACTCGGACAGCAACAAAGACGGCGGCATCTTCACCAGCAATTGGGAGCTGTACCGGGCCGAAATCGCACTGGTCGAAGTGTTTGACGAACTGGGCGCCGGCGGCCACCCTACGCGCCTGCGCATGTTCCACGGGCGCGGCGGCACCGTGGGGCGCGGCGGCGGCCCCAGCTACCAGGCCATCCTGGCGCAGCCCCCCGGAACCGTGCGCGGGCAGATTCGCCTGACCGAGCAAGGCGAAGTCATAGGCTCCAAATACGCCAACCCCGAGATCGGCCGGCGCAACCTGGAAACCCTGGTCGCGGCCACACTGGAAGCGACGCTGCTGCAAGCGACCAAGCCAGCGAGCAAAGCTTTTTTGGCGGCCGCGCACGAACTATCGACCCACAGCATGGCGGCCTACCGCGCCCTGGTTTATGAAACACCGGGCTTTGCCGACTATTTTTTCAGCGCCACGCCGCTGCGCGAAATTACCGAACTCAACATCGGCTCGCGCCCGGCCTCCCGCAAATCTACGCAAGCGATTGAAGACCTGCGCGCTATCCCCTGGGGCTTTAGCTGGGGCCAGTGCCGCTTGACGCTGCCCGGCTGGTTTGGCTTTGGCTCGGCGGTGCATGCCTTTATCCATGGTGCGGGCGGCGAGCACAGCGCCACCCAAGCCAAAGAGCGCACCGCCTTGCTGCAAAAAATGCAGCGCCAATGGCCGTTTTTCCAGACCCTGCTCTCCAATATGGACATGGTGATTGCCAAGAGCGATATGGCCCTGGCCGCGCGCTACAGTGAACTGGTGGCCGACGCCCGCCTGCGCCGCAAAATTTTTAGCGCCATCGAACAAGAATGGCAGCGCACCGCCGACGCCCTGAGCCTGATTACCGGCCACAAGCAACGCCTAGCCACCAACCCCAGCCTGCAACGCTCCATCCACCACCGCTTCCCCTATATCGACCCCTTGCACCACCTCCAAGTCGAACTGGTACGCCGCTACCGCGCCGGCCAAAGCGACGAGCGCGTGCAGCGCGGTATCCACATCTCTATCAACGGGATTGCGGCAGGTTTGCGCAACACAGGTTAAGCCAAAGGCGGCGGCTGGGTCCCGGTCTCTGCCAAGCGGCCCGTGGCATATTTGTGCAACACGCTAGCGATCAGCGTTTGGTAGGGCATGCCCTCTTGCAAAGCTTTGACCTGAATATCGCGCAAGTCGCCCGCCGACAAACGGATATTGATGCGCTGGTCTTTCATCGCCGTGGCACGTGCCGCCTCACGCATGCGCGCCAACTCGTCTTTGGTGGCCACCGGTTTCAGCACCCCGGCCTCGTAGGCGGCCAACACCTCTTTTTCGTATTTGTCCAACTTCATCGTGCTACTCCTTTAGGCCTAAAAAATCGCGCGTGGCTTTGCGGCTTGGGATGATGGTCTTGAGAAAGTACCCGCCTTCCTCTTGTACAAAAGGCACCAAAAACGCGTACCCATCCATTGCGATGACCATAATTTTTTGGTTCGGATACCTGGCCGGGTTGGGATGGGCAATGACCTGCAATAAATCACCGCCCTCCACCGCCAGGACTATCTGCTCAAAACTTAGGCCACGCTCGCGCGTCAGCAGCGCGTTTTTCTGCAGATCCCACCTAAAAACCATGGCCATAGGCGGACTCTAGCATAGCGTGTGCCTAATGTCATCAGCACATGACCGACGGCATGGATAAACCCTCCTTCGCGGCAATTGGGACGCAAGAGCGCATGACCATGGGAAGAGCGAAACCAAGTCGAGCATCGCGCTCTGATACCCCCGATAAAATCGGCGCATGACAAACCAACTCGATAAAAAAGCCCAAGCCTGGTCGGCGCTGTTTTCTGAACCGATGAGCGAGTTGGTTAAGCGCTATACCTCTAGCGTGTTCTTTGACAAGCGGCTTTGGCAGGCCGACATCCGGGGCAGCCTGGCGCATGCCGACATGCTGGCGGCGCAGGGCATCATCAGCGCACAAGACCTGGCCGACATCGAGCGCGGCATGGCGCAAATCGGGGCCGACATCGAGGCCGGCAACTTTGAATGGAAGCTGGACCTGGAAGATGTGCACCTGAACATCGAGGCGCGCCTGACGCAATTGGTGGGCGATGCCGGCAAGCGCATGCACACCGGGCGCAGCCGCAATGACCAGGTGGCCACTGACGTGCGCCTGTGGTTGCGCGGCGAGTTAGACCTGATCGCCGACTTGCTGGCCGCCTTACAAAAAGCCCTGCTGGAAGTGGCGGCGCAGCACACGCAAACCATCTTGCCCGGATTTACGCATTTGCAAGTAGCCCAGCCGGTGAGCTTTGCGCACCATTTGCTGGCCTATGTGGAAATGTTTGCCCGGGATGCCGAGCGCATGCGCGAAGTGCGCGCCCGCACCAATCACCTGCCCCTGGGCAGCGCGGCGCTGGCGGGCACCAGCTACCCGCTGGACCGCGAACGCGTAGCGCGCAGCCTTGGCATGGTGGACGCGCAAGGTGTGCCCCAGCTCTGCCGCAACAGCCTGGATGCCGTCAGCGACCGCGACTTTGCCATGGAATTCGCCGCCGCCGCCAGTATTTGCATGGTGCACATCAGCCGCCTGAGCGAAGAGCTAGTGCTGTGGATGAGCCAAAACTTTGGTTTTATCCGGTTGGCCGACCGCTTTACCACCGGCAGCTCCATCATGCCGCAAAAGAAAAACCCGGACGTGCCCGAACTGGCGCGCGGCAAAACCGGCCGCGTGGTCGGTCACCTGATGGGCTTGCTCACCCTGATGAAAGGCCAGCCACTGGCCTATAACAAGGACAACCAGGAAGACAAAGAACCGCTGTTTGACACGGTGGACACGCTGACCGACACGCTACGCATCTTTGCTGAAATGATTGGCGGCCAACCCGACCCGCAGACCGGCCAGTTGACCGGCGGGCTGACCGTGAACTCGGATGCCATGCGCAGCGCAGCCGCACGCGGCTACGCCACCGCCACCGACCTGGCCGACTACCTGGTCAAAAAAGGCCTGGCCTTTAGAGACGCGCACGAAGTGATGGCCCACCCGGTCAACAGCGCGCAAGGCGCAGGTAAAGACTTGTCCGAACTGCCGCTGGCCACGCTGCAAAGTTTCCATGCCGCCATAGAAGCCGATGTGTTTGACTGTCTAAGCCTGCAAGGCTCACTGGACGCACGCAACACGATTGGCGGCACGGCGCCTGAGCGCGTGCTGCAAGAGATCGCGCTGCACCGGCAGCGTCTGGGCTGAGCGCACACAATCGGGCGCCGGCCAAAGTCACCCAGCCACCTAGGAAAGCCCGATGACAACACAACAACTTGTCCTGAGCCTGGTGCTGGCCACCATGGTGTTTTCGGTGGCTTTGGAATTGCAGCTGGACGATTTTTTGCGCGTGGCGCGCAGCCCCAAAGCGGTTGTTGTCGGCCTCATCCCCCAATTCATTTTGCTGCCCGTGGCGACCTGGGCCGCCACCCTGGTGCTGGACTTGCCGCCCAATGTGGAAGCGGCCATGATTTTGGTGGCGGCTTGCCCTGGCGGCAGCTTGAGCAATGTGGTGACGCATTTCGGGCGCGGCAATACGGCGCTGTCGGTCAGTATTTCGGCGGTGGCCAGCCTGATTGCGCTGTTCGCCACGCCGTTTAACTTCAGCTGGATGGTGGCCACCAACCCGGCCACTGCCGGTTGGCTGCAAACCCTGAACATTGACCCCTCGGATATTTGGATCAGTCTGTTTGCCTTGCTGGCGCTGCCCTTGGCGCTGGGCCTGACGCTGACGCGCCATCTGCCCGCCCTCAGCGCACGTATCCGCAAACCGCTGGGTAATTTTTCTCTCATCGCACTCTTGGCCTTGATCGTGCTGGGCCTCATCAAAGAGCGACAACTGCTGACCCTGGGGCTTTTGCCGACGCTGGGCCTGGTGGTGGCACACAACGCCTGCGGCCTGCTCATGGGCTGGCTGACCAGCGGCGCCATGGGCCTGGCCACGGCAGATCGGCGCGCTGTCACCATCGAAGGCGGCATGCAAAACGCCGGCTTAGCGCTGGGCATTATTGCGGTGCAGTTCAACGCCGATTTGGGCATGGTCATCATCGCTAGCCTGTGGGGCATCTGGCATATCGTCAGTGGTATGTCCCTCGCACTGGTTTGGCGGCGCGCAGATCGCATGGCAATGCAAGGAAACGAACATGCTTGACTTACTTATCCGTGGCGCCACCGTGGTCGATGGCAGCGGCGGTGAGCCCTTTACCGCCGATGTAGGCATCCAAGACGGGCGCATCGCGCAGTTGGGCCGCATCAGCAGCGCTGCACACGAAACCCTGGACGCAGCAGGCGCTTGGCTGACGCCGGGCTTTATTGACATTCACACCCATTACGACGGGCAGGCCACCTGGGAC